>CAZXTH010000299.1:0-4652 GCA_964643585.1 uncultured Pseudoalteromonadaceae bacterium | reverse complement strand
TATTTCTGTAATTGATTTGAGCCTGGCAATCGGTGGCAAACCAATAGAAAATCTTAAAGACAGTTTTATTATTATTGCTGAATACAATCGTTCGGTTCAGGGGTTTTTAGTTAATTCTGTTGAGCGTATTGTTAATATTAACTGGGAGGCTATTATGCCTCCGCCTAAAGGTACCAGCGGTAAACAGAGTTATCTGACTGCAGTAACTGAGATTGAAAAAGAGCTGGTAGAAATTCTGGATGTTGAAAAAATTCTGGAAGAGATTTCTCCTTCGCCTACAACGGTTTCTGCAGTAATAGACCGGCAAAGTATTCGTTCTGATCTTGGTGAACGCCTTATTCTGATTGCAGATGATTCTGCTGTAGCCAGAAATCAGGTAAAAAGATCGCTTGAAGGCTTGGGTGTTAATATGCATCTGGTGAAAAACGGCCGGGAAGCTCTGGAATATTTAAACGAAGTTGCTAAAAGCTGCAATGAATCAGTGACTGAAAAAATTGGCTTGCTGATTTCTGATATTGAAATGCCTGAAATGGATGGTTATACACTGACTGCTGAAGTTAAAGTTAACCCAAAACTGAAAAAACTGCATGTGATTCTGCATACGTCATTAAGTGGTGTGTTTAATCAGCAGATGGTTCAGAAAGTTGGAGCTGATGACTTTATTGCCAAGTTTAACCCTGATGAACTGGCTGAGTCAGTACAGAAGTGGCTGCACACTGATTGAAAGGGATAGAGGTGTCAAACAGAGAGTTGCATGACAGCGAATATAAGCTGTTCCGGGATTTTCTGGAGCAGCAATGCGGCATTGTATTAGGGGAAAATAAGCAATATCTGGTTAAAAGCCGTCTTGCTCCTCTGATGCTTCGATTCGGTGTATCCAGTTTATCTGAACTGGTCAACAAAACGTTAAACCCGTTTGAACGGCAACTACGTGCAGCGGTTATTGATGCCATGACAACTAATGAAACCCTGTGGTTTCGTGATTCCTATCCTTATGAGTTGTTAAAGCAACAAATTTTTCCGGAACTGGAAAAGACTTGCCGCAGTATTAAGATTTGGTCTGCTGCCAGCTCTTCAGGGCAAGAACCTTATTCTATTGCGATGACAGGCCTTGAGTATCAGCAAGGCCGGCCTAATGCGTTTAGTGGTGGGATTAATATTCTGGGTACGGATATTTCCAATACTATGCTTGAGCATTGTCAGCGGGCAGAATATGACGGCTTGGCTTTATCTAGAGGACTATCACCGGAAAGGCGCAGTCGTTTTTTTGAAGATAGCGGCAAGGGAATGATGCGTCTGAAAGACGTTGTTCGTAAAAATGTCAGTTTTCGTCACCTCAACTTGTTGGATAGCTATACCCTATTAGGTTCCTTTGACATTATCTTCTGCCGTAATGTACTTATTTATTTCTCTCCGGAAGTTAAAGCAAAAATTATCCGGCAATTCTCCCAGGCGTTGAATCCTCGCGGTTATCTGTTTTTAGGCGCTTCGGAGTCCCTGTCTACCAGTAACAGCGATTTTGAAATGCTCCGCTGTAACCCTGGTATTATTTATCGTAAAAAGTCCTGAGCTTTTATAAAAATCACTTCATTTAATTTTTTTTGGCCTGACTTTTGCATTTTATTTGTCACCATAAATAAGAGGTGGCAAAAAAATGGCAATCAGCTTTGAAAAAGCCTTTGGAATGCATCCCGATGCCATGCTAATCCGTGAGCGCCGGGCGCAAGTCCTGTCTGAAAATATCGCTAACGCGGATACTCCTGGTTATAAGGCTAAAGATCTGGATTTCCAGCAGGCATTACAACATGCCAGAAGCCGTCAGGGGGCCTCAATGAGTAAAACTCATGAGAAGCACTTCAATATTTCTATCGAGGCTCGTCAGGAAGAACAATTCCGGCATCCGGATCAACCGGACACCGGAGATGGTAATAGTGTAGATATTCACCGGGAGCGGAATGCATTTCTGCAAAACAGCCTGGAATATCAAGCCAGTATGTCTTTCCTGAACTCTCGCATCAGTGGCCTGAAAAAGGCAATTACCGGAGGTCAATAATAATGAGCCTTTATAAAGTTCTGGATATTTCCGGCAGCGGTATGACTGCACAATCTGTCCGGATGAATACAACCGCCAGTAATATTGCTAACGCCAATAGCGTCAGCAGTAGCATTGACCAGACTTATCGTGGGCGGCATCCGGTTTTTGCCGCAGAGTTGTCACAAGCTAAAAGACAGCAGGATGAAAGCGTCAAAGTTCAGGTATTAGGTATCGTTGAATCTGATGCGCCGCTGAATGTTGAATATGCACCCAATCATCCGTTAGCGGATGAGAATGGTTATATCTATAAGCCCAATGTCAATATCATGGAAGAGATGGCTAATATGATTTCGGCTTCCCGTTCCTATGAAACCAATGTGCAGACAGCGGATGCCGCCAAGCAGATGTTGATGCGTACATTGCAGTTAGGGCAGGGGCAGTGAAGGAAAGGCTGACATAACATGACAACAAACGTAAATAACAACTCCAGTGTCAACAATGATATGTACTGGGGAGACAAGAGCAAAGTTCCTGAAGAGAAGAACAATGGGGCTCTGACTCAGGCTGACTTTTTTGCTCTGCTGACTCAGCAATTAGCTTTTCAGGACCCAACTAAGCCAGTTGAGAATGATCAGATGATTGCACAGATGACCAACTTTACTATGGCAGATGGTATTAGTTCGCTTAACCAGAACTTTAAAGATTTTACTGCCAGCATGACATCGAACCAGGCACTACAGGCTTCATCATTGGTTGGCCGGAGTGTTCTGACTCAATCAGATAAGATTCTGTTTACCGGAGATACTTACTCCAGGGGGATGTTTGAGCTGGAAAAACCTGCGACTTCTGCAACCATCCGGATTGAAAAGGAAAATGGTGAGCTGGTTCATAGTTTCAAAGTAACAGATTTGCAGTTGGGCAAGAATGATTTTGCCTGGGATGGCACTTATCCAAATGGTGCAGTTACTGCAGAGACGGAAACCGGGGAAGGTGAAGAAGGTGAAGAAACACCGGCAACACCAAGAGCAGCCCCTGGCGTATACAAAATTAAGGTTGATGTAACCTATACCGATGGGACGACATCTACTTTACCAACAAAAGTTTATACCCCGGTATCCAGTGTCAGCCTTGGAGGCAGTAACGGAGTGATATCACTGAACCTGCTGGGACTGGGAAGCGTTAAATTAAGTGACGTACTGGAAGTTTCGTACGTTTAATTCAATTTTATATAGCGTGGTGGGATAAGTTATGAGTTTTAATATAGCACTGAGTGGCATAGCCGCATCACAGAAAGATCTGGATACAACAGCAAATAACATTGCTAACGTGAATACTACAGGGTTTAAAGAATCACGTGCTGAATTTGCAGATGTGTATGCTACTTCTATTTTTTCATCAACCAGAACTAAAGTGGGTGATGGTGTTACTACTGCAATGGTGGCACAGCAGTTCCATCAAGGGTCGTTGCAGTTTACCAATAACTCTCTGGACCTGGCGATTACTGGCGAAGGATTCTTTGTAACTTCTGCTGGCAGGGATATTCAGGATCTGACTTATACCCGTGCAGGAGCGTTTAAGCTTAACAAAGATAACTACATTACTGATGCCCGCGGCAATTATTTGCAGGGATACCGAGTAGATCCTGAAACCGGAGAACCATCGTCAGTCAGCGTGAATACTGCAGGCCCAATTGCTATTCCTGCATCAGCGGGGGCTCCGCGAGCCAGTACCAACTGGTTTTTGACGATGAATCTGGATTCCAGAGCGACACCAATCGATCCGGCCACAACTCCTTTTGACCCTGATGACCGGACAACTTTCCACAATCTGACAGATACCACGATATACGACAGTCTGGGTGAGCCGCATGTGTTGACTTCTTATTTCAGAAAGACCGATACAGGTGAATGGGAAGTGCATACCAGGCTGGATGGGCAGGATGCGCCAGCTCCAGGGTTTCCGGTAGGCTCTATTACCTTTGATGCTGGCGGTAATGTTGTTACCGCACCAGATGTCGTGCTGCCTGTAGCTCAGCTGAATGGTATGTTAAGTAATGGTGCTCAGTTCCCGGATGATTTCACTATTCAGTTCGAAGACCCGGCAGGTATTCGCCAGCCTACGCAGTTTGCTTCACCATTTGAAGTGTTTGTAACTAACCAGGACGGAACCACTGTCGGAGCACTGACGGGCATTGATATTAATACTGAGGGGAAAATTATTGCCTCATACAGTAATGGTGATCAGGTTTACCTCGCTCAGGTTTCAATCGTTCGCTTTGCGAATGTTCAGGGATTAAAACAGGTGGGTAATACTTCCTGGAAAGAGACCATTAGTTCTGGATCCCCTGTTGCAGGGCAGGCAAATCACGGTACTTTCGGTGCTATTGAATCTTCAGCTCTGGAGCAATCTAACGTTAACCTGACAACTGAGCTGGTTGATCTTATTACTGCACAGCGTAATTTCCAGGCGAACTCAAGAGCTCTGGAAGTTAACAGCACACTACAGCAGACAGTATTGCAAATCCGCTAAAGCCATATTTTTGGCAAAAGCCACCTTCGGGTGGCTTTTTTATTGTTATTTCAATGGTTTTTCATTGTGGCATCTTTTTTGCTTTTGT
>CAZXTH010000298.1:0-4666 GCA_964643585.1 uncultured Pseudoalteromonadaceae bacterium | reverse complement strand
GCATAGCCAGTGTGCCCCGCCATCTTTCCCGCTGCGCACGGTATTGCAGGTGCAACGCTCTGGCCCCCTCAATACGGGACTCACTTTGCACCACATCTGACAAAGAGCTGGCGCCTTTGGTATGGCGTTCTCTTGCCAGAGAGGCAACCTGCATCAACCCTTGCAGCTGCTGTTCTGCAATAGCGGTTAATTGCTGGTATCGCTGGATTTCAATTACAGCCTGTGTAACTTCTCTGATCACCTGATCGATAGTCAGCAGTAGACCCGCCTGATGCTGTGTCACCCCGGCTCTGGCCACCCTAACCTCACCGGAAACTTTACCGAAGTCATACAACATCTGTGAAACAGACAACACCAGAGCCTGTGTATAACGGTTATCCAGAAAGGCATTATCATAACCGCTACGTAACCCTGCTGAAATTTGCGGATAATATCCGGCTTTTGCCACGGTGACCTGTTCATATTGCTGATGCAATAAACCAATCGCTTCAGCAATAGCCGGGTGCCACTGCACAGTACGTTGTACCGCAGCATCAAGTTCCAGCGTTGTTACCGCAGGTTGCAATGGCTCTGACGCCAAAGCAGCAGATAAAAAAACACCTGCGGTAATACCATAATATCCCCCGGATAAAACCAGGCAATATTGCCTGGCCCTCCGTAACCACACAGTGGTAACTAAACGTCCTGTTATCAGAAAAACATCCTTTTCTTATTGTTATGTTCAGAGCATTGATACACCGTTCTGTTGGTAATACTCCAGCTCAGCCAGTTGCCTTAAATAGGGCACTTCGACCGGTAAGGGTAAGTTCTCCGCTGTCACTGCTGAGGTTGAAGACGGGGTATTATTTGAGAACAACAGCTTGTTCTGTTCGGTATCTACCAGATCATACAAGCTGACATTCAGTCCTTCATTGCTGGCGCTGTCCGGTGTGCTGGCTGCCAGCAGATTAAAATCAGGCGACCAGTTATCACTCAATAAGGCTGTTTCCTCCTGTTGCTGTGGATCTGCCGCATGTTCTACCGCTTCTGCACCATCATTCAGGACACCTCCGGTCGCCGCTACAACTCCTGCTCCGGAAACGTCCAGACGAATTTCCAGTCTGGCAGTAATAATTTCTCCACTGGGGTGTCGTAGCTGATACTCAAAAATCTCTGTTACATCAGCACTGTGATGCAGATTACCATTCGGGGTATAAACATAATCGCCATGCTTATTAATATGCAATACACCATAAGTGCCAGTTATGTTTATTCCTGTATAAGAGATTTCCTGATAAACACCGCTACTCCCTTTCACAAACAGTTTGGTAAAACTGGAACCCAGCACATCATCAGCCAGAATATTACCGCTGACTCCCGGATTGGATTGCACCACATACTCATCAAGATGCGTAATGGTCTGTACCAGTTGGACACTAGAGGTGAAACTTCCGCCTACCGTATTATTGGTATTCACTGTAATCCGGTAATTACCTGAGGTCAGGTTATTTACGCTGAGTGACAGGCCGGTTCCTACTAATGGTAATCCCAGCAATGCCACGCCACTGGCACTACCATTTGGTACAGCTGTCCAGCCTCCGCTGCCATTGGATTTTTCCAGGGTAATAGTAAAACTGGGCAATACCGCCAGACTCAATGAGGTGCCGGCATAAATCACCACATTAGATACGTCATGCGCATCAACGCTGAAAGTGTATTGTCCGGTTCCTTTCCCCGGATTAACCAGAATTGCGCCAGGAGTACTAAAGGTACCCATTAATTTGGTGACTGGGGCATCAACAACATGCTTATAGACAATAGCAGCAACAGCACTGTTATTACCGGCAGAGAACAGGAAATCAGCATCTGTTCCCGGAGCCCCCCAGGTCAGATCAACCTGATCACTGTCAATCCGGACATATAGACTGGCAGTACTGTGCCGGCCTGTTGCTGTGTCCACAATGGTATAAGTGAATTGTTCAGCTTTACCGATCACCCCCGCACTGGCATTCGGCGTATAGGTATAATGACCAGAAGCATCAATTGTCAGTTGCCCGTAAAGCCCCTGAACCACCGTTGTTCCACTGGCTGAAATCACCGTATTATTTACCTGGCTGACAACAGTATGCTCCGTAATCAGATCATGCTGATTATTGCCGTTAATATCGGTAAGAACATTGCCAGACACTTCAACATCATCGTAGCCACGAGGGTTTGTATAATCTGCCTGAACTAACGAGCCGTGAAGCGTAGTAGCAAGGCTTAATCCAATCAGTGAGTTAATTGCCACAAAAGCCCGGTATTCACCAGCAGGTAAACCAGTGACAACAACCCCTTTAGCATTATCAGCCAGCAATGACACATTCAGTAAAGATGCCTGACCACTGCCCGTTACAGCATGCCATTGGTTGCCCTGTTTGACCTGAAGCACAATCCGGTGATCCCCCAGAGCATCGACACTCAGCAAAGTATCCAGCGTAAGGGTTATCTGCCCCGCATTGCCGTCAGCAACAGTAAAACCGATTGATGGGGTAGACAGAACCTGCAGGTTAATTGACCCTAATAATCCTACTAGTAAGGTATAGGATGCATTGCCAGCCGAGCTGTGAGTTTCTGTCGGTAAAATATTGACCTTGGCTGTCGCTTCGTTATCAAACGCCTCTATGTTAACTACAACTGGCGCAGATACTGTTCCGGGTAGTGATTCATTACCGCTGGCATCCCGTAGTCTTACTGTCAGCAAGCCGCCGTGATCCTGTGGAGGAGTAAGTGCAACAGTGAAATGCCCGTTAACTCCGACAACTCCGGTACCAATAACCTGATTGACCGGGTTGTACACAGTGACAATTGCTCCGGGCTCACCTTCGCCACTCAGTTCAGTACCTGGCGCATTAACACTAAGATGCTCAGGAACTGCCGGAGGAATCAGATCCGGAGCTGTCACTGTACCCGCCCCAGACGTATTACCAGCGGCATCAGTTAATGTTACCCTGAGTACGCCATGATCGCCCTGTACTGCCAGGAAAGTAACGGTGAAACTGCCGTTAGGTTGCACAACACCTGTACCTACAATCTGGTTAGCCGCATTGCGCACAGTTACCGTTGCGCCCGCTTCGCCTGTACCACTCAGAGTCAGACCATCGGCACTAACCTGTAAATTCGCTGGAATAGCCGGTGGAATAAGATCCGGGCTTGGTACGGAACCAGAACCAGAAACATTGCCGGCAGCATCTGTCTGGGTCACATGCAACAGACTACCATCATTTTGTACCGGGCTAAGGCTGACAGAGAAAGAACCATTTGCCTGAACTGTGCCGGTACCAATAATCTGATTCGCTGCATTTCGGACAGTGACTGTTGCTCCCGCTTCCCCGGTGCCGGTAAGCGTCAAACCATCTCCACTTACCACTAAATTGGCAGGCACGGCAGGAGGTACCAGATCAGGCGTATTCACTGCTCCGGGTAATGAGGTATTGCCAGCTCCGTCAGTGAGACGCACCTGCAGGGCTGCACCATCAATCTGAGCAGGACTCAGGCTGACAGAGAAACTGCCATCCGGTAATACCGTACCTGTTCCCACGATCTGGTTTGCGGCATTGCGTACTTCTACCGTAGCTCCGGCTTCTCCCCGTCCGGAAAGTACAGTACCATCGGCATTGACCTGCAGATTCGTTGGAATAGCCGGAGGAGTAAGATCCGGTGTCAGTACTTCGCCATGATCAGAATATTTTCCTGCGCCATCACTCAGTATAACCTGTAGTGCTTTACCATCTATCTGAGGTGGAACCAGCGTAATAGTAAAATGGCCATCAATTCCTACAACACCTGAACCAACCTGTTGCCCATTAGCATTCCAGACACTGACTAAAGTACCAACCGGAGTACCTGCCTGCCCTTCACCGGTAAGAATTGTTCCTGTCGAATTAACATCCAGGTTTACCGGAGGAGGAATATCTCTGAGATCAGGCGCAGTTACCACACCAGGAGCAGAGATATTGCCTGCGGCATCTGTCAGCACTATATTCAGTAACCCGCCATTTCCCTGTGGCGGATTCAGTGTGATGCTAAAGGAACCACCTGCCTGCACAGTACCTGTACCAACAATATACCCGCCGGCATTACGCACAGTTACCGTTGCTCCAGCTTCGCCTGTACCGGTCAGGGTAGTACCATCTGCACTGATATTCAGATTACCCGGGATCTCTGGTGGGATCAGATCCGGAGCATTTACCGTACCCGCTACAGAAGTATTACCTGCCACATCGGTCAGCGTCACACTGAGTAATCCGCTGTCGCCCTGAACAGGGCTTAATGTCACAGCAAAGGTTCCACCAGCCTGTACGGTACCCGTTCCTACAATCTGATTGGCAGCATTACGCACAGTGACTGTTGCTCCTGCTTCGCCTGTACCGCTAAGCAAATTCCCTGCTGCATTTACCTGTAGGTTTAACGGAACTTCAGGCGCTATTAAATCTGGGCTGAAAACCGTTCCGGCTTGAGAAACATTACCCGCAGCATCCGTCAGGGTAACTCTTAATAATCCACCATCTTCCTGTACCGGGCTTAGTACAACAGAGAAAGCTCCACCGGGCTGAACCGTTCCTGTACCAACAATCTGGTTCGCTGCGTTGCGTACCGTGACTGTTGCTCCTACTTCACCGGTACCGGTAAGCAGGGAACCGGAACC
>CAZXTH010000297.1:0-4692 GCA_964643585.1 uncultured Pseudoalteromonadaceae bacterium | reverse complement strand
ATTGAAATTATCCGCGATATTTACGGTTTATCTCTTTAATTGAAGGCTGATGCAATGAAGTTTTCTTCTATTGACGTTAAGTGCCCGGCCTGCGGAAAAAAAGCCCGGTTTGAAGAGCCTTTTGAATTTATTCCGTTAAGAAAGCTGGCTACAGACGAAAGCCGGTCTTTTCATCGTTGGGGCGGCTGGGCAGTAATTGAGAAATTTCCATCGCTAGTTTCATGGCGAGCACCGGCTGGTTCGCAGCAGTATCTCAGAACGGGTGGTGATGGTGGTGGTGAAGGTTACCCGTTACTGACAAACGGGTTGATCCAGTGCTCGCAATGTTACCTTAACCGTAAACATAAATTATGTTGGCCGGAAGATGCTTTCTGGCAATGGGAAATTCGCGGACAGATACTCTGGGCCTGGGAGCGGGAACATGCCATTGCCATTCTGAGTTATATCCGAGAGAGTGTTCGCCCATCACGGCATTCACATAATTTACGCTATATTCCATCGCATTTTCTGGCGGCGAAAGTCAGAGAGCTGGTAGTGCAGAAAATGGAAGCGGCTTTACTGTAAGAACCTGTTTCGGATCTGCTGCACTTCGGCTTTGCGGTGTTAAAAACAGGCTTAAAATGCTCATTTACTCTGTGTAAACTGCGCTTTTACTCGCGAAGCTCGCCCTTTCAGGGCCGTACTAAAGTACGTTCAACCTTCGGTTGTGCGCCTGTTTTTGCCTTGCATAACCTTTGTTCGCGAGATCTGAAACAGGCTCTAAAAGCCTGAAACGTCAATATTTTATAACCAGGGCAGGCACTTTTATGAAATCAATAGAACGTTTTTCCAGTCGTGTCGAAAGTTATGTAAAGTTTCGCCCATCTTACCCGGATGCAGCCATCACCTATCTGGCCGGGCAGTTTGATTCCCCATCAGCAGTAGTTTGTGCTGATTTTGGTTCTGGGACAGGTATCCTGTCTGGCCTTCTGGCTAGAAGTTTTGCACAGGTTTTTGGTATTGAACCAAACCAGCAGATGCGTGCAGCTGCAGAACATAATTTGCAGCACTTGACTAACTTTATCTCGGTGAATGGTACAGCTGAATTTTCTGGTTTACCTGACAAATCAGTTGATATGATTACTGCAGCACAGGCATTTCATTGGTTTGATCAGAGTAAGTTTAAACTGGAGTGTCGCAGAATAATAAAACCGGGAGGTTTTGTGGCATTAATCTGGAATAACCGCCTTACCAATACGCCTTTTCTACAAATTTACGATAACCTGCTAAAACAGTATGCAACTGATTATAATGAAGTAAATCACCAGAATGTTTCTGATTCGCAGTTGCAGCAGTTTTTCAGTTCAGGTTATGCGCTGCATAAATTTCCCAATCATCAAATGTTTGATTTAAATAGCTTATTCGGCCGTCTTGATTCATCATCCTATGCACCGTTACCGGGTAGTGAGGCGTTCGGTATTTTACGCAAGGAGTTGCAGCAAGCATTCGAGCAGTATCAGCAAGACGGGAAAATAGCCTTTAATTATGAAACAGAGATTTATTTGGGCAGGGTGTAGTAATGCCAGTCAGTTAAGCAGGAGTCAGCTTACTTTAAGCTAACCATTGAAGCCCCGGATGGGCGTAAATGAGCCTACATGGAAGTATTTACGGCGTGTTAGCGTAAGTAAGGTGATGGATGTGTAAACCTTAACTGATCAGCACTAGGCAGGGTATAGGGCTTTTATACATGAAAACTATCGGTTTACTGGGTGGTATGAGCTGGGAGTCTACGCTCAGTTATTACCGTGCTCTGAATGAAGGTGTTAAACAACGGCTTGGCGGTTTGCACTCTGCCAGGATAGTGCTTTACAGCGTTGATTTTGCAGAAATTGAAGCTCTGCAGCATCAGGGGCGATGGTCTGAGACGGCAGAGATTCTTGCGGCAGCTGCAAAATCTGTTGAGGCTGCAGGTGCTGATTTCCTGTTGCTTTGTACCAATACCATGCATAAAGTTGCTCCTCAACTGGAGGCTAAGTTAACTATCCCATTACTGCATATTGCGGATGCAACAGCCAGAGTGTTATTACAGGATGGCATCCGGCAGGTTGGGTTACTGGGGACGCGCTTTACTATGGAGCAAGACTTCTATCGGGCGCGCTTGCAACAGGCAGGTATTACGGTGTTAGTACCTGAGCAGGAGCAGCGTTCGGTAGTGCACAGTATTATTTATGATGAGCTGTGTCGGGGAGTTATCAGTGACAGCTCCCGTAAGCAATATTTGAGCATTATAGATAATCTGGCAGCTAAAGGGGCTCAAGCCGTTATTCTGGGCTGTACTGAAATTGGCTTGCTGTTACAGCAACGGGATACGACTATGCCGTTATATGATACGACAGCTATTCATGCCTCTCAGGCTGTCAACTATGCTCTGCTGCAATCTGACAATTCATCACGATCTGAAACAGTTGTGACATAAGAGAAAATGTATGCCTCATTGTATTATTGAGTATTCAGAAAATCTGGAAAAGCAGGTTCCGGTGCAGCAGTTACTGCAAACGGTTTATGATGGCGCCGTTGCGTCTGGTTTGTTTCAAGCCGAAGATATAAAAGTAAGGGCGAATGTATATCAGCACTGGTATCTGAATGCTCCACAACAGCATTTTATTCATGTAACCGCCCGTATTTTATCGGGGCGTACACTTAACCAGCGTGAAATGCTGGCATCAGAGTTACTATCGGCAATGAATGCTCTGGCACTGTCGCAGAGCTCTGTTACGGTTGAAGTTACTGAAATGGAACGCGATAGCTACCGGAAAGCCCTCAGCTGATGTCACCACTTCTGGTCTGTGATTCTTTGTCTGTGCAACTTCACGGGCAAACTATTTTGCACCCGCTTAGTTTTCAGATTAATTCCGGCGAAATAGTTGGCATTATCGGCCCTAACGGGGCGGGTAAGACCACGCTGCTCAGAACACTTCAGCGTCATATTATTCCGTTGTCTGGCAATGTCTTACTGTCGGGTAAACCGTTATCAGAATTCAACAGGCATGGGCTTGCCCGGCAACTGGCTATGGTCAGCCAGGAAAGCAACACTGTATTTGCGCTACTGGTGCAGCAGGTGGTGGCGATGGGGCTGTTGCCTCATAAAAGTTGGTATCAGTTTACCAGCTCACAGGATGAACAGCGGGTTGAACTGGCGCTTAGTCAGGTTGGCTTACAGCATAAGGCATTCGTGCCTTTGCATCAGTTGTCTGGCGGGGAGTTGCAGCGGGTTTATATAGCAAGAGCCTTGGTACAACAGGCGACTATACTGCTGCTTGATGAACCCACTAACCATCTTGATGTTCGTTACCAGCATCAGATTCTTGGTCTGTTGAGGCAACATCCTGTGTCTGCGTTGCTGAGCATACATGATCTTAATCTGGCAGCCCGTTATTGTGACAAATTGTTGTTATTGCATCAGGGAAACATGCTGGCTTTTGGTTCTCCTGTGCAAGTGCTGCAACCTGCTTTATTACAACAGGTGTTTGAGCTGCCTTGTGTTGTCGATGCCACAACGCATGACAGCCTGCAGGTTACTTTTTTACCGGAGGCTGTATGCTGAGCCGCTATCAGCGGAGTTTGTTCTGGCTTTTGCCTTTGTTGTTAATCATCAGCATGGTTGTCAGCTTGTCGATAGGTAGTGTTAGTCTGCCCTGGACACAGGTGTTGTATGCTGTAACCGGTTCAGAACTGGCGGATCCATTAAGTCAGGCTATTTTGTGGGATGTCCGGATGCCCCGGTTGTTATGCGCGGTGCTTGCAGGTGCAGCATTAGCTGTATGTGGTGCATTGCTGCAGAATGTCAGTCGCAACCCACTGGCCGATCCTTATCTTTTCGGTCTGATGGCTGGCGCCGGGCTGGGGGCAACGCTGGTCAGCCTTATCTTGCCGCAGGCAATGCTGAGTATGGCCGCCGGGGCGTTTTTTGGTGCTCTGGCTGCAGTATTGCTGGTTTTTATGGTTTGTGCCGGGCAGCAATGGCGGCGAATTGAGCTGACATTGCTGGCTGGTGTAGCTATTTCTTTTATGTTGAGTGCTGTCAGCAGTTTTATCCTGTATTTTTCCGAACCGTTTGCGGCTAACAAAGTAATTTTCTGGCTGATGGGAAGCCTGAGCCGTACAGACTGGTTTAGTGTTTGGCTGATGGCTTTTGCCACCGGCGGGGCACTGTTGCTGGCGTTTATCTGGCGTCGCCAGCTGGATGCCTTGCTGTTACCGGATGATCATGCGGCCAGCCTGGGGGTTGAACCTTCAGTTTTGCGTTTGAAAGTACTAATACTGACAGCAGCAGTAACAGCTTGTGTGGTATCTCAATGCGGGGGAATCGCCTTTGTCGGATTGATGATTCCGCATATCGTGCGGTATTTCTTCGGCGTTACCTCTGCCAGCTTATTAGCCGGATGTGTTTTTACCGGGGCGATTTTTCTGTTATGGGTTGATAATCTGGCCAGAGTCATGCTTCCGGGGCAGGACATGCCGCTTGGTGTTATCACCTCTGTAACTGGCAGTATATTTTTTCTGCTGATTATGCGCCGGCAACAACGGTAGCAGAGTAATACCAGAGCAAGTTTAAGAACCTGTTTCAGATCTCGCGAACAAAGGTTATGCAAGGCAAGAACAGGCGCACAACCGAAGGTTGAACGTACTTTAGTACGGCCCTGAAAGGGCGAG
>CAZXTH010000296.1:0-4704 GCA_964643585.1 uncultured Pseudoalteromonadaceae bacterium | reverse complement strand
TAGCGTTTTTCAGCTCGCTCACCAGTGGCGATAAGCCGCCCTGATAAGCCACTACCAGTGCTTTGCCGGATTTTTGCTGGGCCGCGGCCAGTGCTTCGGCTTCGGGTACGCTGGTGACCATCGGTTTTTCCAGCAGTACATCCAGCCCCAGTTCTAAGGCTAGCAGGGCTTGTTCGGCATGGCTGGCATGCGGGGTACAAATATAGACGGCATCCAGTTGGGCAGCGTTTTCCTGTAATAATTGCTGCCAGTTGCTGTAGCAGGCCGGTGGGGTTTTCTGTTGTTCCTGTGCAATGCGGCACACGTTATCCATGGCTTTGGTGTTCGGGTCCATAATGGCCTGCAGCCGGATATCGGATCGGACTATCCAGGTTTGAATATACTGCGTGGCTTTGGTGCCACAACCGATAATTGCCAGTTTTAATTCCACTTCGCTCTCCCCGATGCTGCAAGATAGTTGCAGGTGCACGGCAGCATCTGTTTTGTCGTGCATTACTGATCAAATTCTGGTTTGACGGTATTAGCTTGTAGCGCCTGTTGTTATTTGATCTGCTTTATGACAGTACGCTATGCAGGCCGGTTTCGCACCATTAAATTGCATATTGACACCGGTGTCAATAAGCGTATTATCAAAAATGACAGGGTGATAAATAGACAAATAGTCGGGTTGGTGTAGCTCAGAATAAAGCGCTTAATAAGTTGGTGAGCATACAGCCATAAACAGTAAAACAGACAAATCGAATTTACGCACGAACCGGCTTGCTCTAAGCCAACCGTTGAAGGCATGGATGCCTGAACCGAGCCTACAGGGAGGTATTTACGGCGTGTTGGTGTGAGCAAACCGGTTTGGGCAGCGGTTTCTGCTAAAGAGTCTGTTTTCATGGCATGGTTGAAGTGTAACTGCTTATAACGCCTTTACGGGTACAGGTAACCGGCAAACAGAAATGCACTACAGTGCAACAAATTAAAGAGCTGGACTATGAGCTGGACGATGAAATCGCTGGTGCTGGTGCCTGTGGGCGCAGCACTCGTCGCAGCTGCTGGCTGGTGGTGGGGGGAGTCTCCATCGGCACAACAACAGCAGGATCTGCCTACGCTGGTAATCGCAGAGCACCGCACGGCGCGGTTACAGGCATTGCAACAACTTAAACCTGAGCTGGAAGCAAAGCTGGGAGTACACCTGAAAGTGGTGGAATACCCGGCGCCACCGCAGGATTACTTTACCAAACTGGTTACCGAGCTGCGGGCCGGTAACGCCCCGGATGTGTTTACCATTCCGCGTGATTTGCAGATGGATGATCTGGCTGCGGCCGGTTATCTGGCTAATCTGACTGCTGATGTTGAGCCGTGGGACGGTTATGACCATCTGCCGGAACTGATCAAAGAACTGACCCGTGCCAGCTTTAATGAGCAGGTGTATGTGGTGCCGTCTATTGTTGCGGTAGAGCAACTGTATTACCGCCATGATTTGCTGGCCGCTGCTGGTATCAGTACCGAGCAACCGCAAAGCTGGCAGGATTTGCTGGCGCGCAGCCACCAGATTAAACAGCAGATGGGCCAGTATCCGTTGCTGATCCCCGCTGGCCTTACCTGGGGCATGGGCACTTATACCGAAGGTTTCCGCTATCTGCTGGCCAGTTTTGGCGACTACCAATTATTGAATGCCGATAACCAGTATGTGCTGGCGCATGATGCAGTCAAAGCCTCATTCCGTTTTTATCAGACACTGGTACAGCAAGAGCTGATGCCGGTTAATCCGTTACTGGCACCTGAACCCTGGGTGATCCCCAAATATGAAATGTTCCCGAAAGGCCAGTTGCTGATTACCACCTGTGGCAGTTGGTGCAAGGTATTTGACTGGGGCCCGGGCAGCCGCAATCCGATTGCCAATGTTGACCAGGCAGTACAAACCTGGAAGTTCCCCAGTGCCGATGGCGGTGAACCGTTTGCGCTAGCCTCTGTAGTGTATTCCTGGGGCGTGAATGCCAAGTCACGGCAGCAAGCACTGGCAAAACAATTGGTACTGGCGCTGGGCGATGTTGACGTAGCGCTGGTCTATGCCGAAAAGCTGGGTAATGTACCGGCACGGCTGGATGCCGCTGAGCATCCGGCATTTGCCGCACTGGGTGCACGGATGGCAGACCATGCCTTGCTGGGCGAGGCCAGAGCGTTACGGACTACCGTGGGTTCCAATGCCATGATGGCAGGGGTAGCACAGGCATCAGAAGCCGTGCTGACCGGCCGTGCCGATGCAAAGCAGGCACAGCAGCAATTGATTAATTATGTCACTAATGTACTGGGCGAACAGCAGGTAAAGGCTGTGCTGACGGCGGCTAGCTGGCCGGAGGAAGGTAAGCCACATGATTAAGATGACTTACGAAGCCCGCCGTCAGCTGGGTTACCGTGTGATGATGGCCCCGGCACTGTTGCTGATGGGCGCTTTTATTGTATTTCCGGCGTTTTATGCTTTTAGCCTGAGCTTGACCGACGATGCCTTGCTGGGGTTTGCCGCGCAGGAATCGTCTTTTGTCGGCCTGCGCAATTTCAGCCGTTTGTTTGGTGATCCGCTGTTCTGGAATTCCTTAAAGGTTACGCTGATTTTTGTGATTGGCTCGGCGGTGATCGGCCAGTTTGTGCTGGGCTTTTTATCCGCTTTGGCGCTGCAACGGCCGGTACGCTATAAATCGATTTTTAATGCCATTATCTGCCTGCCAAATGCGGTGCCTGAAATGGTGGTTGGCTTTTTATGGATTTCGATGTTTGCCAGTGGCGAATACGGCACCCTGAACCGCTTTATTGCCTGGTTTGGCCTTGATCCGCAGCAGTGGCTGTATACCTTCCCGTTGTTGTCGATCATTATCGTTAACACCTGGCGCGGTATTGCGTTTTCCATGATTCTGCTGACATCCGGGCTGGCGTCTATTCCGAAAGATATTTACGAAGCTGCGCGGGTCGATGGTGCAACGGATAACCAGATTTTCTGGCGTATTACCGTACCAATGATGATGCCAACCATCTTCCTGTATATGTTTATTTCAACCGTGACCACCTTTGCCATTTTCGGGCTGGTGTACACCTTAAGCCGTGGCGGCCCGGCCAACAGCACAGAGATCCTCGGTATTTATATTTACAATCAGTCGTTTACTGCATTCCAGCTGGGCTATGGTGCGGCGGTGGCGGTAATCAGCCTGGTGGTGTCGATGATCCTCGGCATTATTTATGTGCGGGCGCTGAAGGTGGAGGTTTAGATGTTAGCTGCTGTTAAGTCTTCTGCTGAGGACACGACCACAACCCATTACGCATCGCAGCGCCGGGCTTACCTGACGCTGGTGCTGATTTCGCTGTTTTGTATGATGCCGTTTTTCTGGGTACTGCTGGCAGCGTTTGATCCTAAAGCCAGCCAGTTTCTGCAAATTCCGGACGGGGTAACGCTGGATCACTTCTGGAACCTGTTTGCCAATGAAAGCGGCACTCGCTGGATGCTGAATTCGGTGGTGATTGTCGGCAGTGCTACGCTGCTGACGCTGGTATTTGCCGGTTTTGGCGGTTATGCCTTATCGCGCACTCAGGCCTGGTGGAAGCGGCCATTACTGTACGGCATTATTCTGGTGCGTATCGTGCCGCCGCCGGCGCTGATTGTGCCGGTATACAAGGTGATGCTGTTTCTGAATGATTGGATAAATGGCCTGATTAACCAACTGACCAGCGATGTTGAACTGCAACAGCAACTGAGCCGGATGTTCTCTTTTGTTGATGGCTATCTGGGGCTGATTCTGATCCACTGTGCGATGCAGTTGCCGCTGGCTATCTGGATTATGAAAACCTTTTTTGATGCCATTCCGAAAGATTATGAAGAAGCCGCCGCCCTGGATGGTGCCAGCCAGTGGCAAACGGTACGCCATGTATTGATCCCGCTTGCCTTGCCGGGCTTTGCGGCTGCCGGGTTGTTTGCGTTTATCAACGCCTGGGGTGATTTTTTAATGCCGCTGATGTTTACCTCGTCGCCGGAGCTGCAAACACTGCCGCTGGGCATGTTCCGCGCCTTCCTGCGGGTAGATGCGATTGATTATGGCTTTTTAACCGCGCTGGCCATTATTTATACCCTGCCAGCAGTGATTGCGTTTGCCTTTGCCAGAAAGTTTTTAACCCAGACTTTCTCCGGCGGTGTAAAAGGATAGGATTTGCATTATGTCTCAGATTGAATTGATTGATATTAAAAAGAATTACCTTGGCACTGAAATAGTGAAAGGGATTAATGTCACCATTAATGAAGGTGAGTTTGCGGTGATTGTCGGCCCCTCTGGCTGCGGTAAATCAACCTTGCTGCGGATGATTGCCGGGCTGGAGGATATCAGCAGCGGTGAATTGCGGATTGGCGGCAAGGTAATGAATAATGTCTCGCCTGATCAGCGCGAAATTGCCATGGTGTTTCAGTCTTACGCGCTGTACCCGCATATGACGGTGGCCGAGAATATTGGCTTTGCACTGGCGTTAAAGAAAGTGGATAAAAGCGAGATTGCCCGCCGGGTGAAAGAAGCGGCCGAAATGCTGGAGTTGGAACACCTGCTGCACCGTAAACCGGCAGCGCTATCCGGCGGCCAGCGGCAGCGGGTAGCGATTGGCCGGGCCATTGTAAAACGGCCAAAAGTGATTTTGTTCGATGAGCCGTTATCTAACCTGGATGCCAAGCTGCGGGTGCGAATG
>CAZXTH010000295.1:3714-4706 GCA_964643585.1 uncultured Pseudoalteromonadaceae bacterium | reverse complement strand
GTAATTACGACAGCCTGGCAGTGGCCAGCGATGGCGCGTTATTTTATCTGGACTATCCGCAACCGGGCAGCAGCAATGATGCTCCCGGAACACCTTTTAATCTGGCTACCTTATACCGCTTCGATTTTGAAGAAAAGAAAAGTGCAGAAATCCGCGGCGGGCTGCAAGGTTTTGGTTTAAGTGCTGATGGCAAAAAATTATTGTTAAGCAGCCGTGGCGGTAAACTCGAAACGGCAGATGCGGTTGCTAAACCAGACCCGAAAGCTGTTGATCTTAGTCAGGTAAGAATGTTTCTGGAACCTCGCCAGGAATGGCAGCAAATCTTCAACGATACCTGGCGGATGCAGAAAGAATTTTTCTACGATCCGAAGATGCACGGCATCGACTGGCAGGCTATTTATGATCGTTACCAGCCACTGCTGCAATACGTACAGCGTCGTGAAGATCTGAATGATGTGCTGGTAGAAATGATCGCAGAACTGCAAGTTGGCCATAACCGGGTCGGCGGCGGAGATGTACATCAGGAGCGTTCAAGTCAGGTTGGATTATTAGGTGCAGATTTCACAATCAACCAGGGTCATTATCAACTGGCAACGGTTTATCAGGGTGACCGCTGGGATCCGTTCCTTAAAGCACCACTGGCAGTGCCGGGAGCCAGTGCCAAAGCCGGAGATTTCATTCTGGCTATTAATGGTCAGAAACTGGATGCCAGCCAGAATATCTTTGCCTTACTGGATAATACGCTGGGTAAGCAAGTTGTGCTGACACTGGCAGATGACAGCAAAGGCCGCAACCAACGTAATATTACCGTTGAGCCGGTTGCTAATGAAACCGCTCTGCGCCAATGGCACTGGATTGAGCAAAACCGCAAGCTGGTAGAAGAAAAAACCAATGGCCGTGTTGCTTATGTTTATCTGCCGAACACCGCCGGAGATGGCTTCCGTTACTTTAACCGGATGTTCTTCGCTCAGGTAGACAAAGACGCCGTGATT
>CAZXTH010000295.1:0-3704 GCA_964643585.1 uncultured Pseudoalteromonadaceae bacterium | reverse complement strand
ACTGGGCAGAACCTTTCTGGCGGGCTGGAAAGACCGAGACGGTATGGTTTTCCATACACCGGGAGGCGCAATTTACGGGCCTAAAACTATGCTGATAGATCAGGATGCAGGCTCTGGCGGCGACTTCCTGCCATGGTCATTTAAACGCCTGGGATTAGGAAAACTGATCGGAACCCGTACCTGGGGAGGCCTGATTGGTATTTCAGCAAACCCTAATCTGGTTGATGGCGGTTTTCTGGTTGTGCCTTTCTTCCGTTTCTTCACCCCTGATGGCGAATGGCGGGTAGAAAACGAAGGCGTTGCTCCGGATATTGAAGTAGAACTGGATCCTATTGCAGTAAATAAAGGCCGCGATGTCCAGTTGGAACGCGCTATCGCAGAAACCCTGCAACAGCTTAAAACCAACCCACCAACAGAACCGCACCGTCAGGCCCCGCCAATGCCTGAAAAGCTGGGACTGTAAAATCCCCATCATAAAGGCTGCCGGTTATTTACCTGCAGCCTTTGATTCGTCATAGCATTACATATCTGTTATAAAATATAATGCTTTATCTACAGTTTTATATAAAAAATGTCGCTAATCATTAAGTAGGCCGAATTATTTTAATCATAAAATATACGGCAGAATCCATAGCTCTGAACTCAATTTATTACGATTAAGGAAATGTTGGAGAACATCATTCTCCATCGGAAAAACTATGCTAAATAGAAAACTGTTATTTTTTGTAATTACATTCATTAGTCTGCTTATTTCTAGTTGTGGATCTACCTCCACAAAGGTAGTTCAACCACAGCCAACTCAACTGCCACATTCAAATATTGTTATAAAATATTATGTACGCTCTTTTGAAATGGATCTGACACAGGAAAGCTACAAAGTAGGCCAAGAATTCCCTGAGAGAACTCAACTTGAAACCCAGCTTAAATCTGACTTTATGCAAAAGCTGGCGGCTAGCAATTTGCTAGCAACTAAAGATGATATCAATGTTATTGATTTGGAAATTTTTGTAGACTACAGGCGCCGTTTTGTTGGAGATGCGACACCTTTCCCAATAAACAATCTGGCTCCTCCCAATGTCCGTATTACGGAAAAAGCCTTACTTGGAAATATAGTTCTTCGAGAAGACAATAGTGGCAATTTAACAAATCAAAAGTTAGTTTTCAGTACTGATAGAGAAAAATCTAAAGAACAGGAACTGGAGAATATTGTTGCTATAGCCAACACATTAATGAAGCGCTTAATCGAACGGCGCCAAACAGATACAAACATCTTCGCCCAGAAAATCTCTGGTCTTGATATTGCCAGTGTCAAAGAAAAAAGAATATATACTGAAGAAAGCATTCTGTTACCTGCTGTCTTAAGTTCCCGAACTGGACTATCCTCGCCAGTTTATCTGCCAAGTGAACTCTCCGAAAATTACATCAAACGTATACAAAGCAGCAATAGCAAAGAACGCCTCTCAGCCTATAAAGATTTAGCTATCGCTTGGATAAATACTCCTGATTTGTATACAGTTATTAAAGAATATCTAAACCAAAATATAAATAGCACAGATAAAGCAGTTGTTAACGAAATGACTGAAGCCATGAAAGCGATTTCCTCTTCAGGCCTTACTCAAAATATAGAAGTGCTCAGAAAAATACAACAGGATGCAGCTTCAGAAGATCTGAAAAAATACGCGACTAAGGCCCTTACTCATTTACAAGAAAGAGAAGAGCTAGCCTCCATAGTTCATAATACTCAGAAAATGAGTCCTGAATTAGATTGGAAAAGTAACCAGCTACTCAATATGTTAATGTCAGATAATGCTCCAGCTCGTTCTTTAGCTATTAAAGAAATTTATAGGACACAGCTAAGTAATACACCATTGCTTGATGCTGTTAGCTATCAGTTGGAAACAAGCTCTATCATCAATAGGTTCAGAAATTGGGAATATACGGATACTTATGCATGGAGTTGCAGAGTTTTAGGAAGCTCTGGCAACAAAGCATATAAGCCCGTTCTGGATAAAGTTGAAACTCAAGCATTTAATTCCAAAGTTAGGGACTATGCTAAGAAGTTTGCTAAAGAGCTAAAATAATTCCCTCTCTATAAACAGCCGGTGCATACCGGCTGTTTTTATTTCTGCAAAGCTTTATGCCATTGCTTGTTATCCTGTTTATTTATCGTTATGTTACATAGCTGTTATTTGCCTGAGACGTTTGCTATGAAAAAACTCTTACTGCTGCCAGCACTGCTGCTCAGTGCCTGCGCCACAGTGAAAACCATTGATCCTGTCAATAATCAGGTTGAGATAGATCACCGTGGTAAACGCAGTTACTGTAAGGAAATACCAAGAATATACAGCGGGTTAGCGTATAACCTCTGTAAAATGAACGGGGAACCCAGCAGAGTTGAAAACCTGGGTGATAGTATTAATGGCGTGCCGGTATTTCTGCTGGATGCCGCACTTTCTACCGTAGCCGATACAGTGGTATTACCTTATACCTTTTATACCCAGACCAGCAAAGGCAATATCAAAGTAAACCCTGACCGGGAATTGTTTTACCCGCTACGGTTACCTTTCGAAGATACCACAGAATAAAAAGGCAGGTTGCCCTGCCTTTTTAGTGCGGCTACTGTTGTAAAGACTGCTCACGAATAGCTTTAAATTCTTTACCGTCGTACCACTGCGGCCAACTATTACTGTTGGCCAGTTCGTTACCAACTTCAAAGTAGAGGAAAAGATCCTGCTGCGTGCCACGTAAATCCCACTGCGGATCAAACTCGTCATTTACTTTATGATAATAGTCACGGACATAAATCGCGCGTTGCTCCAGGCCCCATTCTTTTCCGTGAATAAAACTATCTACTCCGCCTCGGGCGTAAAGCATCGGCACACCATGTTTTGCTAAGCTGAAATGGTCTGAGCGGTAATAAAAACCATCCTGAGGAGTTGGTTCCGGTGCAATATAGCGATTCTGGATTTTGGCGTACTTATCAAGAATAGGCTCCAGCTCTGAACTGCCATAACCAAAAACCTGTACATCCCGCATTGGGCCATACACGTTAAGCACATCCATATTGATACCAGCTACGGTTTTATTCAGTGGAAACAACGGATGCTCAGCATACCAGCGAGACCCCAGCAACCCACGCTCTTCAACCGTTACCGCCAAAAATGCCACAGAACGTGCCGGTGCCGGGCCTTTCTTAAAGTTTTCTGCCAGTGCCAGCAAAGCAGCCACGCCACCGGCATTATCTTGTGCGCCATTAAAGATTTTGTCATCAGGACGGCTGAAATCCAGGCCGAAATGGTCCCAGTGGGCCATATAGATTACCGCTTCATCCGGCCGTTCAGTGCCTTCTATATAACCGATAACATTGCTGGAGTTCAGCTCACGCAGATTATTACGGATACTAACCGAGGCCAGCGTATTTAATGGTACAGGTTTAAAGTCCTTACTCAGGGCTTGTTTTCTAAGCTGCTCCAGAGAAGTACCATTTGCAGCAAATAACTGCTCAGCTGCTTCCAGAGATAACCAGCCTTCAACTTCGGTACGATGCAGGTTCTTATTCTCATCGGCCAGTTCAAAACGAATCGGGCTTGTACCTGCAACCACATTCCAGCCATAACTGGCAGCATCGGTTTCGTGTACGATCAGCACCATAGCGGCCCCCTGACGGGATGCCTCTTCAAACTTGTAGGTCCAGCGGCCATAAT
>CAZXTH010000294.1:1937-4718 GCA_964643585.1 uncultured Pseudoalteromonadaceae bacterium | reverse complement strand
CCGCTTCCAGTAATGTATCGTCTGGTAAAATGCTTAATGCCACGCTGCCTGCAGTAAGGTGCTGGCCCGGTTTTATCAGAATGCCTGTTACGGTTCCGGCTACTGGTGCGGTAATTAAGGCTGACTGCTCATGTTGCAGACGGGTAAGCTGATTACGAAGCTCTGCAATCTGGTTATCCAGCTGGCTTTGGGAGGCATTGAAATCTAATGGTTGTTGTTGTTGCTCACTAAGTTGTTGTTGTAGTTGTTCTTCCAGAACCAATTGCTGGTTGATGAGCGCCTGTTCCTGCTGTTGCAACGATAACAGCGTATCTTGCTGACGGCTTAGCTCTATATTGGAAATAAAGCCTGTTCCTGAAAGCTGAGAAATCTGGCTTACCAGATAATCATTTAATTCCAGCCGTTTCAGAAACGTTTCATGCTGGGTTTGTAATTGCCCTTGTTGTTTTTGCAGGTTAACTATACGTGCTGCTGTTTCTTTTAAACGCAACTGATACTTTTTTTCCTCCTGCAATTTCTGATGCTGTAAGTTGCCCAGAATAATACCCAATTCTTTACCTAAGGCTGCATTAAGTTCAGTCTGTTCGGCTGAATAACGGTTCATGGTCAGTTGTAGTAAAGCTTGTCCTGTCTCAACACGCTCGCCTTCTGCAATAAGAAATTGCTGTACCGTACCTGACTGGCTGGTTTGTACCCGTATAATTCCTTGTTCCGGTTGTAATAACCCAAAAACCACTTCTTTGCGTTTATAGCTGCCAGTGATCAAAAACAGCAAGCTAACGATCAGGATAAAGCTGATTAACGCCGCCAGCAAAGTGAATGTTGGCGGTTGGGTTAAATTAACTTCTCCCTGAAGACGGGATTCTTTGGCATCTAAAACCTGCTGACGAAAAAGTGATTTCATGTACGCATGGCCCGGAATATTGACTCAACTGTAATTTATTTGTTTTTTGAGTTCTCTGAAAGATAACGTCTTCTTAGAAAGTCGTAAATAACAAACTCCTGCTCTCGGCCATAAGCTTTGAAAATACGATTGTTCAGCATATGCAACAATGAGCTCAGCAGCATATCCAGACTGCATGTCAGGCTATTTTTATGCTGTAACTGTATTAGCTGCTCTGTAATGGGGTGTAGTGCTCGTAAGTAGTACTGACGCAGTTCTGCAAGCTGTTTTGCTATACCTGATGGGCTATTTTCTGCCTTACAGGCAGCAAAATCTTCTTCGATATACTGCATCTGTTCCCGGTATTTTTTTCCCAACTGATTGCGAAGGTAACTGTGTTCCTGAAATTCTTGCCCGAACTTTTGGCGTAGTTCACTTATCAGTTTGAGTTTTTCTGGCAGGTTGTAACCAAAAGCATCCTGCAATGCGTCTGCCAGTTGGAGGGCCAGGCGCCACCGGACTGATTCACCATACTCAGAGATTAATTCCAGGCCCTGTAATATGATGTTGCTGTCCGCCATAAAAATATGCTCAGCAAATATAATGCTGTGCTGTCCGCCATATCGCTCTACTTCGCGTTCGTAAGTGAAGAGCTCTGTACGGTGTAATTTATTACTGTTTAACCATGCAGCCAGGTGTTGCTGTAACTGAGGAAGCAACTGACTATAGAGTTGTTGTGGATTGCCATAAAAGCGCAGACGGATATGCCAGTCAGGATCGGCATAGCGTATAAAAAACCATTGCTGAAAGCTGTGCTCTGAACGTAGCTTTTCAATGAGTGGTTTTATGGTTTCCAGTAAGATTTGCTCTGCCGTGCTGTTAGCGGCGTATAATTTAATACTCAGCCATTCGGAACCGGGTTGGAAGCGCCGTATGGTATTAGCGCTGAGTTGAGCTTGCGGGTTTTCGTATAGTACCTGTTCCGGTAGGGCAGCATGATTAAGCAGCGGGACAATAATTTCATGTGCAAAAGGCCCGTCGTCATTGCTGACATAACTCTGGTATTGCATTAGTAGGGATTCTTTGAGCAATACATATTGCTGGTTTTGTGTTTCAGATAGCAGCAGCGTGATCATAAACGGATTATGTAAATCCAGGGTGAGAACATTGTCTGCGACGGCATAACAGACATAACGCTTAATGTTATATTTATCGCAAAGCGTGCTCCATGCTTCAGCCTGCCATTCTCCATTGTTTATTAATGCTGTCAGCATGTCGCGTTTGACCCGCCAATGGGCTTCATGCAGGATCACATTATCCAGCTGCACTCTGGGAACGTATTCCATCTGGTTGAATGATGCTGGCATGGAAAAATGTGGCAACTCAGCCTGTTGATGCTGAAGCATGCACAGAAACCGGTAAATGCCGAGGGCATGAGAAGAGTAATTATGCGCAGATGTCAGGCGCGGAATAATCTGCTTTCTGAGCTTTTTCGACCAGAGTTTTACCTGGCCTGCTTCTGTAAATACATAAAGATCACTGATGGCGATCTGTTTGTTGTCATCAAGTGTACTGTCAGCAAGAAATACAATTTCATAATCACGTAATGATGGTCTGGCGATAACATTGCCAGGGCGCCCATCCGGCATATGAACGACTTCTGCAAATATCGCCTCTGGTGACAGGTTTTCTTCTTTTTTCAGATATTGTTTAACCTGATGCAGTAATTGTTCATCAAGATGACAAAAGCGTCCTAACAGGTTGGCTCCTGATGGGCCTGACATACCATGCAGATGAATCAAAATCTGATTATTTTCATCCTGATACAGGGATATATTCACGGCAAATGAGGCGGGTAACTGCTTCAGTATTAAATGTTGATCGCGATCTTTCAGTAA
>CAZXTH010000294.1:0-1927 GCA_964643585.1 uncultured Pseudoalteromonadaceae bacterium | reverse complement strand
TTAAGCTGTAGGCAAGTCAGGTTATTTTTAAGTGGTAATTCCCTGAGTAAGCGTTGTTCCAGTTTATTGATGTGCTGATTCTGTTCCCTGTTGGCTGAGGTCGTGATATTCAAACCTGCTAATAATGGTGATTCATAACCGGTATCTGACGAGAAAGAGATACCCGCTTCGTCATCTAATACTTGCAGCAGTGGTACAAATTGACCTTCATAGCGTTGGTTGAATTGTCTGATAAACGTATCGAAATGCTTTCTTTGCTCAGAGGCTGTTGCTTTTAGTGCCAAAATAGTTTGTCGCAGCGTCTGTAACAGTGACGCATTGATATCTGCTTGCTCCATTGTCCGCCAGGTATCTGTCTGGAAGAGTTTGTTTTCGGAAACTTGGTACGGCAGTGCTTTTAGTGTCTGATACATTGCCTGATATTTTTCTGGCGAGCTGGTATTGAACCGATCATGATTTTGCAGTTCTGTCAGTATCTGTTTCAGAATGGTGGCTGTGTGTTGTGCTCCGGCGTGCGCCAGAGATGTGACAAATGACTCCCCTGTATTACCGGATGTCAGGGGAAGTTTTAGTTCGGGAATCAGTATTTGCTCCTGAAGCAATTGCTGCAGGTAATGTTCAATTTCAGTGGCTTCTGCTTCGGGGTAGAGTGTTGCAAATTCCTGCACCAGTTGAGCTTTCTTTTTGCCTGAGTGCGCTAGTTTTAGTACGGCATCCAGATATTCATCCTGCTCTGCAGCACTAAGCCGGTACTGACGTTTATCCACTGATTGATAAGGCTCAATGTAGTGGTAGGTATGGCCCAGCAAATAGAGAGAGGCGTTTGGCCTGTAATTGCATTCAGCTATTTCTACCGGGTTGCGTGTCAAATCATGCTGGATAGTGCTCAGATAAAACATATCCAGTCTGGTTTTACGGCGTTCAGCAGTCAGTGAGGCTGGCCTAAGTACGGTGTTTTCATTAAAACTACCGGAAGCCACGCCAGCAAATAATCCAAAAGGGGTGGATCTGCACCCCATACGTATCAGGTATTTGAGCAGCGCATAGCTTACTTTTACCCCTGATTTACTGTCAGGCTTGGCATGCCATAGCGATAAGCGTTCAATCAGAGAAGGGCTTGCCAGATACAGCGCTTCTTTGATTCCGGGAGCTTCCAGCCAGCTGGACAAATAGTCCTGCAATTCTGTTTGGTGAAGGGGTAGTGCTTTAACAACTCTGGAACTTAGCCGGGGAATGCGGATAACAAAAAAATCGGCTTCTAATTCTGTGCTACTAGACATTAAACACCTGTTTTTTATTTATTGTAGTAAGAGCGCTTCTGCCCAATCGGATTTTTGTCCCAATCTGGTCAGGAAATACAGACCTATTCCGGCAGAACCATTGAGAAAAGAGGGATCTTCCAGATAAGCTGGTTGTCCATCTTGCTCTCCAAAACGATAAAACCCCTTTAACCCTTGCATCTGATATAACTTAAGCAATTCGTGATGCCAGAAATGTTCAGCTGCTTTTATTTGCGGGTCAGGGCAATATTCTGATATCAGATTGAAGATAAGTGCCAAACCCGCAGTGCCATGGCAGAGACCTGCATCTCTGACGAAACTTTGTTCAGGAGTTCTGTGGCTGGCGTGCAGGCAAATTTCGGTGGCGGCATTGGTAAGATCATCTCTTTGCAGTAAATGACCTGCCCGGAATAACGTCAGGGCTATCGTCAAATCGCCGTAGCACCATCCTAAGCGTGATGATGATGGCTTTTCCGCGATATTGCCAAAATAACAACCATATTGTTGTGGATCCTGGCGTTGTGCCAGCAACCAATTACAACCGGCATGTAATAGTTTTTCAGCCTTTGCTTTTTGTTGAGATAACCCGTTATGTAATGTAATGATGGCTGCTAATACTGCTGGTACACCGTGAGCAAGCCCCAGGT
>CAZXTH010000293.1:638-4759 GCA_964643585.1 uncultured Pseudoalteromonadaceae bacterium | reverse complement strand
AACTGCGCGACGACACCCCGGAATAGCCCCGGTAAACCGTGGTTTCCTGCCGGGCGCCATCTACCAGCACTGGCACCCGCCCTTGCCCCTGCATACCGCGGATATTGACATCCAGTCCGCCGGAATTACGGTTTTCGCCCACTAAGACGCCGGTAGTGCCCTGAAAAATATCGCCGACACTGGTGCCACGAAAACGCTCAATCTCTTTCTGGGTAATCACCGCAACAGAAGCAGCTTCCTGGTATGCCTGATCACGTTTGTTTGCCTGGGTAATTGCACTGGCTTCAACCATTACCGGCCCAAGCAGAATAGTATTGTCATTACCGGCATTATCCTGCTGACGGTACAGGATAATGCTGTTAGGTTCAGCAAAACGCCATTGCAATGCCGTACCGGCTAACAAGCGGTTAAGTGCGGTACTTGCATCAAGCTCGCCGCTTAATGCAGGCACAACTGTATTGCTGTCCAGCACACCGTTAAAAATCAGGTCAATACCGGTAGTCCGGGAAAAGACCATCAGCGCCTGTCCCAGCGAACCGCTATTGATAGAGAAATTAAATTGCTGATTCATTGCGCTGTTACTGCTGGCAGGCTGAACACTTTGTCCATACACAGCAGATGTGTGCAGCAATGGCACCAGTAAACATGCAGCAACAAATTGCGGTACTGAGCCACGCTCAAAAAAACTCGCCATAGATATGCTTTTCACCCAACATTAATGAGAATAATTACCATTAATGAAAAGACGAAAAGGACACCGGAAAATCTTAGTAAAAAATAAAAATATTTTCCGGCTGCATTTCAGAAGGTAAGAAAGCGCTATTTACGATAGAGAAAGGTAACCCGGCTACCGACAGAGAAGCTGTTAAGCGACAATCCCTGAATCAGGTTTTGCAGCATGGCATCTCCCTGGCGGGTATCCAGAATCAGTGTAACCGGCTGCTCAGCCAGCTCATCATCCAGCAATATCAAACGGCCGGCATGCCAGCGATTGAGCTCTTCAATCACGCTACCCAGCGGCTGCGCCAGAAACACCAACTGATGATTAAGCCATGCCAGACGCACATCTGTATCGACATCAAACGGAGCCGATAACTGCTTATTATGATAACGGACCCCCTGCCCGGCTTGCAGAACCTCCTGTTGTGCTGCAACAGCCACGGCTACGCTATGTTCGGTAACAATAACCTCTGCCCCGGATTGCTGCTGGCTAACTGAAAATGCCGTACCCAGAGCAGTACTTTTACCGTTTTCAGCCTCAACCGTAAAAGGCCGTTGCCGGTCAGGCGCAACCTGAAACCAGGCTTCCCCCCGCAACAATTCCAGCCGTCGTTCGCTGCCGGTAAACTGCAGTTTAAGCCGGGTATCCGGGCTGAGCACCGCCACAGAGCCATCAGGTAGTGTCACCGTCTGAACCTGCCCTGCAACAGTATAATAATCAGCAGATGGCGGTTGTATCCACAGCACCACTGCAAACAATACTGATGCCGCGGCTGCGGTGATATGCCAACGCCGTTGCTGATACCAACGGTGGCTGGTAGCCGCCGGTACTGGCTGTTGTTTAATATTCCGCAAAGGAGCAGCCTGTAAGGCAAGAGCACTGTCATGCCACAGGCTGGTAAGCCGCTGATAAGCCGCAGCATGTACCGGAACCTTATGCCAGCGTTCAAATTCCTGCCGTAGTTCAGCAGGAACAGATTGATCCAGCATAACAGCAAACCAGTAAGCAGCTTCCTGCTCTGTATTATTATCGTCCGGCTTTTCCGGCAGATTTGTCGGCGTCGAAAGTCTTGTCATCAGCAAAGAGATCATTATTCAGTAACAGGTAAGTACCTGATTTATTAAAAGGTATAATACTGCAGCCATTCAGGAATTCAAATTGTCATTAATGGTTGACTGCAACAGATACAGCGCCTTGGCCATATGGGCAAAAGCCGTTTTGGGAGAAATGCCCAGCTTTTCACCAATCTCAATGTAGCTCATGCCATGCACCCTCACCAACAGGAAAACCTCCCGGCAACGGGGCGGCAATAATTCCACTGCCTGAGATACGGCCTGCAATCGCTGTTGAAAATCGATAGCTTGTTCCGGCCCACGGCTATCCTCAGCCAGATCAGCAAATTCTTCCTCCGGCATTGCATCCATTGGCTGCACTTTGGTTTTGCGGAAATGATCTATCGCCAGATTTTGGGCAATCCGGTACAGATAGGCTCTGACCTGCTTTATACCTGAAGGCGCTTCATATAACGGCTTAAAACGGAGGAACGTATCCTGGAGTAAATCAGCTGCGGTTTCTTTACAGCGGGTCTGGCTCCGCAGCCAGGCTTCCAGTTCTTTATGGTAAGCCCGGAAAATATCATCCAGAGAGGTGTTTTTCATGTAATGATAAATCCACAGCGGGCAATGCTCAGGGTTATTAACATATATTTACCCCGACATCACAAACAATAATAAGTCTCAATTGCATTGGTGCGTATGGTAAGTTAAAAGCGGAATATTTAGCAAGAACGGATACAGAAATCAGGTATAAAAAAATCAGATATACATTATAGGTAAGAGACGTTTAGCAGAAGAAAAACCCGCATTGTAATAGACAATGCCATTCACTTAAGCAGGAATCAGCTTACTTTAAGCTAACCGTTGAAGCCCCGGATGGGCGAACCGAGCCCCCATGGAAGGGTTTACGGCGTGTTAGCGTAAGTCAGGTGATGGATGCTTTTTACCTAAACTGATCGGCATTAGCAAAGCAATGCGGGTTTTGCTGTTCAATCATGCTGGAGCAGCGGTTATTCGCTGCTCCGTTTTGACTTATCAAAGGCTGGGGTAAATATAAGGTACGTGACTAAATGTCCAACCTTGCTTTTCCGCAACGTCAAATGACCATGTTAAACCACTGCCAAGGTTAGGCTGAGGAAACACATTGCCACGGTAAGGGGTAATCGTTGCGGGCGTATGCAGGATCAGCGAGAACGTCACGCTTTGTCCTTTGGCGATAACCTGTCCGTCGGTTAAGCCTTCATAGCTAATGGTGTAACCCAGCTCAGAGCTAATCCCTTCAGATGAAGCCTTAAGATTCACAATAGTGTAATCTTGATCAAAAGCCGTTAACGCATAGCGGAAAACAGTATAGTTTACCGATGGCTGAAAGTAAGTATCAAACAACGGGAAAGCCCCCATTTGCGTATAAGCATATGGGAACAACTGCTGTTTGGCGTAATCAGCCCGCGCTTTAATCGGCTGGTTTACATCGGCATCATTTACCGCAACGTACTCTAACAGTAAGGATGGGTAATCTGCACGATTCACCGCAGGCACGGTAAATTCGTATGGGCCAGCCGCATCAATACCGTCACTAACCAGTAACTGCAAGCGATATGTACCCGGATTAACCGGTGCCAGATTTAAATCCGCACACGTCCAGTCACGCAATGCCATGACAGCTTCATATAACTCTGCCGCGGTAGTATAAGGGCCTTGCGAATTAACCTGATAACCATTAGTACAAGTGCCGGAAGTGAAATAATCTATAGTGCCCTTCACCGCCCAGGCAAATTTGTGCTCAGAGCCCACATCTATTAACGACCATAAATAACTTAATTGATCACCATCAGGATCATAGGCATCAGCCACCAGACTAACCGAGTTGTGCCAAGGTTGATCACCTAAATTCCAGGTGGTTAAATCAACTGCCTCAGTAGGATAAATAACCAAAGGTTGCTCACGGTCAAACGCCCGCTGACTCATAGATGGGCGCGCTACTGGCAGATTATTACGCGATTTTGCCATCACTTGCAGCCGCTTTGGATCACTGCTGAAACCGTGGCTGTCGGTTACCACCAATTCAACTAAGTAAGGACCTGCCGCATCTGTTGTAAAGGTTGGAAACGCTGACGTTGGATTCGCCAACGTTGCCGTACTGCCATCAGGTTTATGAATTAATGTCCACTGGTAACTCAGTTGGTTGTTATCCGGATCGGTACTACCTTCACCATCCAGGGTCACCAATTGATTCACACCCACTGTGGTGCCCACCCCAGTTAACGCAGGATTGGCAACTGGCGGCCGGTTGGCACCGGTACGGGCGGTAAATACCTGAACAACCGGATCACTCCATAGTTCAC
>CAZXTH010000293.1:0-628 GCA_964643585.1 uncultured Pseudoalteromonadaceae bacterium | reverse complement strand
CACCATCAAACACCTGTAACTCGACACCATAGTCACCTTCTTTCGTAAAGGTAACGCTATACGATGGCGCTTCTGGCGTACCATACTGGCCTAACTTAGTATCAACCGCCGGATCAAAACCCACCGGATGGCTAACCAGCCGCCATTTTTTACCAATGTTGTGCAAGGCATAAGGTACGGTTTCTTTATCGTAGGAATAGGTTGCCGTAAAGCTAACGGTAGAGCCTAACTCTGCTTCAAAGGTTTTACCCCACGGTGCACTGATAACAGCAACCGGCTTGGTATTTACATGACCGGCAGGCAGTTGATCCACGTTGACTTGTATGACAGCGCCGCTAATGGAAGTGCCGTCGAATACCTGCAGCCAGATATTATAGGTACCGACCATATCCGGTACAAAAGACGGCGTAGCGGTATTTGCGCCTTCAAGTACCGCCTGACTACCAGTTGGTATACCGCCCAGAAATAATGTTGGGTTATTACCAAAACCCCAGCGGAATTGCAGTTCATCGCCGTCCGGATCATAACTTTCGCTACCATCCAGGGTAAGTTTCTCGCCCAGTACCCAGGTAGCAATATTGCCGCCAGCGTTGGCAATAGGTAACGCATTGGCCTGATTCGCATGCAG
>CAZXTH010000292.1:2338-4762 GCA_964643585.1 uncultured Pseudoalteromonadaceae bacterium | reverse complement strand
TGGCTAACCACGGTGGCCGGGTGTCTGTAATTGAAATTACCACTGATGGTGTAGATATACTGCAGTTTGGTGGTGGTTGTAACGGTTGCTCACAGGTTGATTTAACCCTGAAAGAAGGAATTGAGAAAGAACTGCTGAACCGCTTCAGTGACGAGCTTAACGGCGTTAAAGACGTAACCGAACATCAACGCGGCGAACATTCTTATTATTAATTCCTGAAGTGACCCGCTATACTCAGGCAGTCTTTTTGCTACTGCCTGAGTATGTTCTATGCTGAAAAAATGTCTGTTACTGGTTTCTCTTCTGTTGCTTCCTGCATTGCCACTACAAGCCGCTGTTATCCTTATTTACCACCATGTTGCCGAAAATACTCCTCGTTCAACCAGTGTAACGCCGGCTGAATTCCGGGCGCATCTGCAATACTTTAAAGACCACAACTTTGATGTTATCGGCCTGGATAAACTCTTGTCTATGCTTCAACAGAACCAGCCGTTACCAGAAAACGCAATTGCTATTACCTTCGACGACAGCTACGAAAATAACTACTCTGCTGCCAGGCCATTATTGAAAGAATTTGGCTTCCCTTATACCGTATTTATCAGCCCTGAAGTGGTAGACCAGCAACCAGGGCCATTTATGAACTGGGAGCAATTACGTGAAATGGCAGCAGAAGGAGCACTGATCGCCAATCACAGTTCACTGCATGATCATATGGCCAGACCGGCAGCTGGCGAAAGCAAAGCCGACTGGTTGAACAGAATGGAGCAGGATATTCTTCGTGCAGAGCAACGGATTAAAGATGAAACAGGCCAGAGTCACCGCTGGCTGGCCTATCCTTATGGTGAATTCAGTGACGAACTGGAACAACTGGTTAAGCGTCTTGGTTTTATCGGTATCGGCCAGCAATCCGGCGCTGTTGGCCCTTATACTTCTCTGACCAGAGTTCCGCGCTATCCGGCAGCCGGGCAATATGCCGATTTAAAAGATTTGTCTCAGAAGCTGAAAACTCTGGCATTTCCAATCATCGATTACCTGGCTCGCGGCAAGGTAATAACCAGCAACCCGCCAGTACTAAGGCTGAAGCTGAATATCGAAGATTTTCTGCCCAGACAATTGCGCTGCTACGCTGGTTCAGAAATTCTGGAACCAGTATGGCTGGACGACAATACCTTTGAAGTTCAGGCAACTAAACCTGTCAGCAAAGGGCGCAGCCGCTATAACTGTACCGCGCCGTCACTGAGTAAGAAAGGCTACTATTACTGGTATTCACAACCTTGGCTTAACTGACAGGTTACCCCTGCAAACGCCGAATCACTTTCGGAAAATCCTGCAATAGCAATTCTGTATCCACAACCGGTACTTCACCTGCAGCCAGTACCGGTTTGAACATCGCCACCAATTGTCCCTGCGGGTTGATCAATACCACTGAAGCACTGTGATCCACCAGATAATCCGCCGAAGTAGAGCTGGTCATGGCATACATCAACCCCAGCTGACGGACAAATGGAAACAACTGATCATGCCCGGCAGTCATGCCAGTAACTGCCGGTTGTTCGAAATAACCGGTATAACGAGCCAGCTGAGCAGGCGTATCACGATCAGGGTCGACAGAAATAAACCAGATTTTCAGAGGCTCTTTCACCATAGCCGCCAGTTCAGGCTGCACCCCGGATAACTTTGCCAGAGTCAGCGGGCAAATATCCGGGCAATAAGTGTAACCAACAAAAGCCAGTGTCCATTGCCCGTATAAATCCTGCCGGGTGACGGGCTGGTTATTCTGATCAGCCAGTTGAAACTCAACAAGGTTTCTGGCTTGCGGGTATACCAGTGCCTGCACCGGTTCTTTATCCTGCTGCCAGGCTTTAAAGAAAATAACACCACACACTAAAGCGGCTATAGCAACCACAGCGATTAACAGATTACGAAACATAAAAAGGCGATACCTTAAAATAGTGATCAACCAATAACACTAAGAATAACAACATCAGATGGACAATAGAAAACTTAAATGTCGCCATTGCCGTATCTGGCTGTGGCTGGAATTTCAGTTTCCATGCATATTGCATAAACCTCAGGTTAAGCAAGGTGCTGCCTATCAGGTATATCGCTCCGCTCATTCCGACCAGATAAGGTAGCAGACATACCAGAAACAACAGCACGGTATACAGACAAATGATGCTTTTAGTAAATTCAATACCGTGTGTTACCGGCAGCATAGGCATATTCACTTTGGCATAATCATCTTTACGATGAATAGCCAGTGCCCAGAAATGTGGAGGTGTCCAGGCAAATATAATCATCACCAGCAGCAAGGCATGCCCTTCTACCTGCCCGGTTACTGATGTCCAACCCAACAACGGCGGCATAGCGCCTGCCAGCCCGCCAATCACAATATTCTGTGGGGTAGCCCGTTTCAGGAACATG
>CAZXTH010000292.1:0-2328 GCA_964643585.1 uncultured Pseudoalteromonadaceae bacterium | reverse complement strand
GCATAGCCAAACAGGCTGCAGAGGGTCAGCCAGGCTGTCAGCGGATTAACACCGGTATACAACAACAGAAAACCCGCCGCTGCAAGTGTTAGCGCAAAACGCATCGCCTGCGGAGTACTCAGCCTGCCACGGGCAAGTGGCCGGCTATAGGTTCTGGCCATTCGGGCATCAATCTGCTGATCAACCACATGATTAAATGCCGCAGCAGCTGCCGACAGCAGTGCAATACCCGCTGTTGCCATAACTAATACTGGTAGCTCAGCCAGCGACGGGCTGGCCAGCATCATGCCAACCCATGCTGTCAGCACCAGTAATGCAACCACTTTTGGTTTGGTCAGCGTCAGATAATCCTGCCACAGGCCAAAACGATTTTTATGACTGATTAACAGAGCCATGCGGTACCTCCCTGCTCGGAATTTTTCGAAGCTGATACAGTAAAACAACCATCAGCATCAACAGGTTTGCTGCTACCACGTTATGCGCTACAGCATTAACCAACGGCAAATGCAACACAACATTCAGTACACCCAGACTAAACTGCACTAAAAGCACGGTGGCCAGCATTATCGTAAAACGCCGTAGCAACGGCTGTGTCCCCGCCCGCCATAACATCACCACTAACAAGCCTAGTGTCAGTAATGTCACCACTGCGCCGATACGGTGAAATACATGAATCGTTTGCCTGGCTGTGGCAGACATAACGCCATATTCGTAATCGTCATGCCCAAGATGTAAATCAAAAGCTTCGGCGATATTCAGCCTTGACTGCCAGCCAGCTTCACAGATCGGCAGTTCAATACACGCCAGTGCTGCATAATTTGCTGCCGTCCAGCCACCTAACGCAATCTGTACCAGCAATATTCCCGCAGCTATCCAGGCCAATGGTCTCAGTCGTTTCAGACCCGGAGCAGTAAAACGACATGCCGGCGTCAGCTGTAGCCACAATAGGGCCAGTAACGCCAAAATGGAAAAGCCACCTAACAGATGCGCCATCACCACCAACGGCATCAGATTCATGGTAACGGTCCACATTCCCAATAATGCCTGAAACACTACCACCCCCAACAATAGTGCAGGCAGCAACTTAGGCGCACTTTTAACCTTAAGGCTGATAACAAAAACAGCACCAATTAATAATCCTAACGCTCCGGCAAAATAACGATGAATCATTTCATTCCAGGCTTTATGGGCTTCAAACGGCCGCTCAGGGAATGCTTCTATCGCTCTGGCAATATTTTCAGCTTTTTGCGGGACTTTCAGAAATCCATAACACCCAGGCCAGTCAGGGCATCCCAACCCGGCGTCTGTTAAACGGGTATAAGCGCCAAGTACAATAACCCCAAGTGTCAGCACAAATGCCACCGTTACCAGATGGCGTAATACAGGAAAACCTGACGTCATACACTGGTCCTGTCGTAGTTCAGCAGCTTCAGTAAATCAGCACGGATATCTGCAGCAACAACTGCCATCTTGCTGGTTTCAGGCAAGGGATAACGTAATAATGCCAACCCTTGCTGATCTACCAGTACGATATAACCGCGAACTGCATCTGCACCGGTGGTTACAGCCTGATAACTGAACATCGGATAATCGGCCGGCACCGTACTTTCCAGCAGTACCGGCTTTACTTGTTGCTGCTTCCGCCCAAGGCCGGTATAAAGTTGTTTAACGGTATACAGCGCATTCAGGCAGTGCTGCTCGCATCCTTCTGCCATAGGAACAACGGTAATCCGCCAGTGAGCGGTCTGCTGATGAGCATCGGGTAATAAGAAAACCTCTTGTGCCAGCCATTCACCCTTACTGGTATGTCCGGCTGAAAACCAGCCAAATGTCAGCACCAGTTTGGCTGCTGCCAAAGGCAATGCGCAGCACAGCAAAAACAACAACAGAAAGCGGTTTTTATTCATGTTCTTTTTCCCCTCTGAAACCCGCTGCAACTGCAACCCCTACCACCGCAACAGCCAGCAGAAACCATTGCAGAGCATAAGCACGGTGTTTTTCCGGAGGCAGGACAACCGGCTGATAGTGCGGTACAAAAACCGTTCCCTGCTGCTGATATACCATGCCAGGAAACAAGCGAACCGGCAGTTGGGCAGCAAGTTCTTCCGGTTTGATTTGCTGCAGGCGTACCGGCCAGCTTCCGTTATCCTCCAGATTCTGCCCCAGCAAGACACCTCCCAGCCGGGTACGCAGCAGCCCATCTACGTCAATCTTTTCAGGAATGGCAGGAGACGGCAGTAAAGAACGGTCTGAGCCGGCTTCTATCCAACCAAGATTGACCAACAATAATGGAGCAGTATCTTCAAACTGTACCGGGATAACTACATC
>CAZXTH010000291.1:4070-4770 GCA_964643585.1 uncultured Pseudoalteromonadaceae bacterium | reverse complement strand
CGTGGTGTCATTTGGTCAGGTACATGGGGGCATCCGTTGGAACATCATACCGGATGATGTCAAGCTGGAAGGAACAATCCGTACCTTTGACAGTGAAATGCGGGAAGATCTGATTCAGCGGATGCAGCACACCAGCGAACACATTGCTAAAGCCAGCGGCGCAGAAGCCCATTTCCATGTTCACAACTTTGCAGCCGTCACCTGGAACGATCCGGAGCTGACAGACTGGGCTATGCCAAGCCTGCAATGGGCAGCAGCAGAAAAAGGTGTTGCCCCTATCAAACCGATTACCGGAGCTGAAGACTTCTCTTTCTATCAGCAGCAAATCCCCGGTGTATTTTTCTTTCTGGGCGTTTCACCGGATAACATTCCACCAGAGAAAGTCGCCCCTAACCATTCACCCTTTTTTATGGTCAATGAAAAAGGGCTGGAAAATGGTGTACGGGCTTTAACCGCTCTGGCTCTGGATTATCTGGCAAATCCACTTCCGGCTAAGGAAAAATCATGAGCACGGCCGTAAGCCGTTGCCCGTGGCTTGATACCTCTAAACCCGATTATGTTGCTTATCACGACACAGAATGGGGAGTACCGGAACACGACGATCAGAAGCTGTTTGAATTGCTGACACTGGAAGGCGCTCAGGCTGGCCTCAGCTGGTATACCGTGCTGAAAAAACGTGACAATTACCGGCAGGCATTTG
>CAZXTH010000291.1:0-4060 GCA_964643585.1 uncultured Pseudoalteromonadaceae bacterium | reverse complement strand
AGTTTAATCCATTAAAGGTCGCCGCCTATGATCAGCAGAAAGTAGAAGAGCTGGTACAAAATCCGGGAATTATCCGCCATCGCGGTAAAATTGAAGCCACTATTAATAATGCCCGTCGTTTTCTGGAGGTACAGCGGGAGTTCGGTAGCTTTGCAGCATACCAATGGCGCTTTGTCGATAATCAGCCACTGATTAACCAGCCAGCTACGATAAAAGACTTCCCAGCCAAAACCGCCATTTCAGATGCTTTCAGCAAGGATCTGAAAAAGCGCGGTTTTAAGTTTGTCGGTTCTACCATTATCTACGCCTATATGCAGGCCTGCGGTATGGTAAATGATCACAGTCAGGATTGTTTTCTGTGCTCAGGTAAAAGTTGAGCAATACAGTTAATCCTATTCTGGCACGCCATTGTTGTAAAAATGAGTTTATATTTTTATTTTAAATTAATCCTGCCAAATCCGAATATATGGATATGGAGTTCATAATTTACTACTTGCAAAGAGAATCGGATGCCAGACAAGATATTGATTTTTAAAGGTGGATTTCAATACGGGGTTGTTGATGATTTTATTACAGGAATTCTGGAGGGAGTAAGCGACAAATTTAATGTTGTACAGGTCGACTTATCAAACAAAAGTACCCTGGCTTCAGTTCTGAATGACACTCTTTTTGATGATGTTAAAGTTATCATCTCAATCAATGCGCTTGGTTCAGATCTTATCCCTTATTTTCCTATAATGAATAAGATCCCGTTTTATACGTTATTGGTAGATCATCCACTTCACTCTATGACAAGATTCTACGGGACTAACATGCGTCTTCTGTGTGTAGATAAGGACCATGTAAATTTTGCCCGATTAGTCGGTATGGATGCACAGTTTTTTCCTCATGCGGCTAGAGTAAAAGATACCTCATATGAAAATAAAGAGCCCGGTAGCAAAGAAGGTATTTTATTCCCGGCCAGCTATTTCAACTTAAATGACATTAAAGAAAATATAATAAAATACTTTCCACAAGGTTTTGCTCTGTTGAACGATGGTAATGTCCAGAATATCAATGACTTCTTATTAAAGTTAGGTTTTATGGATAGCAACAGATCGCCTATGATACAGTTAAACAAGAACTCAATTGCTGTTCTTATCCAGTGTGACTTATACCTTAGAGCAAGAAAAAGAGAGCAGATAATTAACGAATTTGCTGATCATGGTCTTAACCTGAATATCATAGGTAATGGCTGGCCTTCTGCAGTGCTGAGAGCTGAACATACCTATCTGGAAGCAGAGTCATTTAATGACCTGATTAAAAGAATAATAAATAGCAAATTTATCCTGCACCACTCACCGGGTTTCAACCAGGGACTACATGAGAGAATTACTTACCCTCTGTTGCACAAAACATTAGTTATAACTTCCCATAACAGCTATCTCCATAACGAATTTGAAGATGAAAAAGGCATTATTTTTTACAATGATGTCTCTGAAGTTAAAAGCTATATAAAAAGCATCGACGATGAACAATACAAAAGATTATCATTAAACGGAGCTGATTTTATTAAAGAAAACCATATTTGGAGTAATAAAATATCTGCGTTACTTCAATAAAAAATATGATAAGCAGGACCATGTCCAGCAGACTCCTCAGAGTTCCTCAGCTTACACTGAGGAACTCTGGGTTTCGTCGATAGGAACCACTTTGCGGAATTTGCTAATCAGCAGGTAAACCGCCGGCGTGGTATATAACGTCAGGAATTGGCTTACCAGCAAACCACCCACAATCGTAATACCGAGCGGTTGCCGTAACTCAGAGCCTTCCCCTACGCCCAGTAACAACGGCACTGCCCCCAGTAAGGCAGCAAAGTTAGTCATCAGTATTGGTCGCAGCCGTTGCTGTGCAGCCAGCGCCACAGCATCTTTTGGAGACAAGCCCTGCTGTCGCTCTGCAGCCAGTGCAAAATCTACCAGCAGAATCGCATTTTTCATCACAATACCAATCAGCAAAAATAACCCCAGCAACGCAATCAGGTTAAAATCGGTATTGGTAACATACAGCGCCAGTAAAGCACTCAGGCCAGCACATGGCAGAGTAGACATAATGGTCAGCGGTTGCAGAATACTTTCATACAGAATACCCAGCAGCAGATAGACCGCAACAATCACCCCGATTATCAGCCAGGTTTGATCACCGCTTTTAAACATTGCATTACGCTGGTTTTCACCACTGATAGCGTGTATACCTCCCGGCACCATCAGTTCTGCCAGTACCTGATCAATAGCAGTTGAAGCCTGCAGGGAAGTTGTCCCTGGCGCCAGCCCGTAACCGATACCGACCGAGGCAAACTGCCCATCATGCTGTACCCTGTCGCTGACCAGCCCGTAACGATAACTGGCAACAGCCGACAACGGCACCCGGCGGCCATCAGAGGTAATAATCTGCAACTGCTGTAACACTTCAGGCTGAGCGGTATAACCCGGCGTAAGCTCCATAACTATCCGGTACTGGTTCAGCTGATCATACAGCGTAGCAACCTGCCGTTGTGAAAACGAGTTATTCAGTAAAGTGGCAATCGTCCGCATATCAACACCAAGCCGTTGCGCAGCTTCACGGTCAATATGTAACTCTACCTGTTGGGCATCTTCACCACCCGGTGTGTTTACATCAACCAGCTCTGGTAATTCCTGCAAACGTTCGCCCACTTTCTTACCCCACTCCCGCAAGAGAGATAAGTCGTCAGACAATAGCTGCACTTCATAATCACTGCGGCTGAAAGGAGAAGATAAGCGGATATCCTGATCCACATTCAGAAATACCATACCACCCGGCACTTTAGGAGCTGTCATTCTGATACGGTTGGCGACATCCTGTGCAGAAATTTTCCGCTCTGCTAACGGTTTTAATCTTACCCGCATCCAGGAATTGCTAACACCAGTATTACCACCGCTGGAGCCCATCACATCCGCAACAGCCGGGTCATTCAGCAGGTGCTGGCGGAACGCTTCTATTTTTGGCTGCATCATCTGGAATGACGCACCATCGTCCCCACGCACAAAACCATTCAGCTGTCCGGTATCCTGCTGTGGCAGCAGCCCGGAAGGTACTTTCTGATATAGCCAGCCACTGGCGGCAAATAACAATACCAGCAATAATAACAACCAGCAGTAATGATCCAGGCCAAAACGGATACTACGCAGATATCCCTGCTGCACCCGGGAAAATACTCCCTGAGAATCACCGGCTGTTCTGACTGGCTTTAGCATCAGCGCAGACAAACTTGGGGTTAGTGTCAGAGAGATCACCAGCGAGATAACCATTGCCGCCACCAGCGTAATAGAAAACTCCCGGAATAACCGTTCAACCAGCCCACCCATAAACAGAATAGACAGGAAGATCACCATTAGCGCCAGGTTCATCGCCAGCAAGGTAAAACCAACTTCTTCGGCACCTTTGCGGGCAGCCTGTAAAGGTGATAAACCACGATCCAGATGGCGCTTGATATTCTCAACCACCACAATAGCATCATCTACCACCAAACCAGTTGCCACAATCAGAGCCATTACCGACAAGTTATTCAGCGAGAAGCCAAACAGGTACATAACACTGAAAGCCCCAATCAGCGACACCGGAATAGCCATACTGGGGATCAGCGCACTGCGCAGGCTACCAAGGAAAGCCCATACCACTAACACCACCAGGCCCACAGCAATCATCAGGCTAACCTGTGCTTCTGCCAGCGTAGCACGGATAACCGGGCTGCGATCCATTACTACCGCCAAATCAGCACCCGATGGAGTTAAAGCCTGTAGTAAGGGAAGCTGGTCATAAATAGCATCTATCGTTTCCACGATATTAGCACCGGTACGGCGGCTGACCATGAGAATGACTGCATTTTTATGATTATGAAAACCGGCACTGTAGCGGTTTTCGGTAGAATCCGTTACCAGCGCAACATCAGACAAACGAATTGGCGCACCGTCAACATATTTAACCACCAGCGACTGATAATCCGATGCCTGCCTTAGTGTTTCACTGGTCGCAACCTGCCAGCGATGGCTGCCGCTTTCCA
>CAZXTH010000290.1:2991-4775 GCA_964643585.1 uncultured Pseudoalteromonadaceae bacterium | reverse complement strand
CGGCAAAGAACAAATGGTGGTTTACCACAACCAAGTCAGCAGCCTGCGCTTTTTTGCGAGCTTTTACCAGATAGCAGTCTTCATAAGCCGGACAATCTTTACCCAGACAATTATCGGTGGTGCTAGTGACATAAGGCAGGGCTTTGGAATCTTCAGCAATATAGGTTAATTCTCCGGTATCACCGGTTTGGGTTTCTGCCGACCATTTTTTAATCAGGCTGAGATCCTGAATCAGTTGCGGATCCTGTACCGGTACATGATGGTAATGTTGCTCAAGCCGGAACAAACATAAATAATTAGCCCGCCCTTTCAGCAACGCGGTGTGCACCGGCACTGCGAGCGCTTGCTGTACCCGAGGCAAATCACGCAGAAACAGCTGCTCTTGCAGATTCTTGGTTCCGGTAGACAAAATGACTTTTTTTCCAGACAGCAGTGCAGGAACCAGATAAGCATAGGTTTTACCGGTACCCGTACCGGCCTCAACCACAAGTGCCTGGCTGTTTTCTATCGCATCAGTAACTGCCTGCGCCATTTGTTGCTGAGCTTCGCGCGGCCTGAAACCATTAAGGTGTTTTGCCAGAGTACCCTGTTCTGCAAAAGCAGCCGTTACCAGACTACGCATTGGGTAGCAGCACATTCAGCGACAGGAAAAATAAAACAGACACACAGACTCCGGAAATAATAAAGGCTTGCTATTATGCCCTGTTGCCTGGAAAAATTCAGACAAAAATATCCAGATGCCCATCTTCATCTGTATGTTGCTCTTCTTCCGGAGTAGTGTAAGGAGCAGGCGGGTACTCGCCATCCTCTTTCTGCCTGCGGGGGGGCTGGCGTAAAATCAGAAAACGCTGATCATGGGGTTTAAGTGGCTCCAGCCTTGCCTCACGGAATACCGGAACAACCTGCTTCGGATCCTGTTCAGCAGGCGTACCCGGCACCCGCTGTATAAATGGCATAAATGCATCCATAATTTTCACCTCCAACTGAGGTTATCGGCCGAAACTGATTAAATTTTATACTAAAATTTAAGTATAAGAAAAATCTGAACAATTTGTCAGTTTAAAGAGAAAACTCAGCCAATGGCAGCAACGACTAAAATACCCATACATAAAAAGCAGGGTTATCTGCCTTTTATGTAGAGCGTGTTGAAATTACTATTTTACCGCCAGCCCGAATGGATCATCCACTGAGAAAGCCGGTTCAGTAAACCAGCGAGGGCCGGATTCTGTCATATAGAAATGGTCTTCAAGCCGTACACCAAATTCTCCCGGTACACAGATCATCGGTTCATTACTAAAACACATACCAGTCGCCAGTGGCGTTTCATTGCCCTCGACCAGATAAGTCCATTCATGAATATCCATACCGATACCATGACCGGTACGGTGCGGCAGCCCCGGTAAATTATAACCACTGCTCAGCCCGCTGCTGACCAGGCTGCGCCGGGCAGCACGGTCAACCTCCTGACACGCCACACCGGGTTGCGCTGCTTCAAAAGCAGCTTGCTGAGCTGTTTTCTCTGCATTCCAGATTTGACGCTGACGGGCACTGGCTTCGCCAAATACATAGCTGCGGGTAATATCAGATAAATATCCATGCAAGCGGCAACCGGTATCGATCAGTACCATATCATTCGCTTCCAGCATTTTGGGCTTATCTACCCCATGCGGAAATGCTGAATCCGGGCCAAACAGTACAATACAAAAGTACGAACCGGCACCTGCCCCAACTTTACGATGCGCTTTATCAATAAAAGCCGTGACTTCTTTGGTCGTGATACCTTC
>CAZXTH010000290.1:0-2981 GCA_964643585.1 uncultured Pseudoalteromonadaceae bacterium | reverse complement strand
ATAAAGAATACTGGCAACAGCCTGATGCACAGCCAGTGTCATATCCATCGCACGTTGCATAATGGCAATTTCTGCCGCCGATTTATGCATTCTGCAGGCTGCGGTAACTATGCTGCCATTAATCAGATGCCAACCCGGAGCAGCTTTTTGTAACCCGTCGGCAATAAAAAATGCTGCACTTTCATCAACAGCAAAAGTCACATCTGTCGCTCTTTGTACTAACGAAGTACACAGCTGATAGGGATTTTCATGCTCATGCCAGCCATGCAGCGGCCCATCAACCTTTAGCAAAGGTTTAACAGTACCCAGTTCAAACCACGGTGCAATATAATGCAGCTCGCCATTGGCAAGCAGCAGCGCAGCTACCAGCCGTTCGCTTGGATACCACTGCATCCCAGTGAAATAAGCCAGATTGGTTCCGGCATTTAATAATAAGGCATCAATCCCCTGCTGTTTCATCAGCACGACAGCTCTGTCCAGCCGTGCTCTGTATTCCTCAACACCAATGAGTTCAATTCCTGCAGTCATATCAGTTAAAGCTGCCAATGCAGCTTCCTGAGTAACTCCTCCAACTCCCAGCGTCATAATAGCTCCTGTTCGTTATAACCTGTTGGCAGGCCGCTACTTTACCTCAGAACGTGTTTACGATCTGCTGCACTTTGGCTCTGCGGTGTTAAAAACAGGCTTAAAATGCTCATTTACTCCATGTAAACTGCGCTTTCGCGCCTGTTTTTGCCTGGCATAACCTTTGTTCGCGAGATCGTAAACATGTTCTCAGTGATCCGCTCCAGCACAAACCTGCCACATGACTATACAAGATGAGCAAAAATTAACCATAAAGCATGTGTAATTATCACCGCAATCTGGAGCCCATAAAAAACAAAAATAAAAAAACCATTTAAAATCAACAAAATTAAAAATAACAGATAAAAATTCACGATAAAAAACTATTGCATTCGTTTTTTCAGCAGAGTAGCTTGTATAACATCAAACCGAATCAACGGATGTACATGATGACAATTCTTTTTATGCACCACCATCATCATACAACCTAGCCATCCAGCAACGCTGGAGGGCTGACACAGGCTGCTCCGGTGGAAATAAACAGAAAACCCCCGGTTCAGCTCCGGGGGTTTTTCTTTATTACGTTTTATTGATCAGGCAGGAAAAGTATGAGTCCGGCAACCGAAAGTAAAAGACTACGCATCGCAATTCAGAAATCAGGCCGTTTATCGACCGATTCTCAGGCTCTTCTGACCAGTTGCGGTCTGAAAATCAATCTGCGCGAACAACGGCTGATTGCCCATGTTGAAAATATGGATATTGATTTATTACGGGTACGGGACGACGACATACCCGGCCTGGTGATGGACGGTGTTTGCGATTTAGGTATCGTTGGTGAAAACGTACTGGAAGAAGAGTCTTTGCAACGGCAAATCGATGGTGAAAGCTACGATTATACTGTGCTGGCCCGGCTAGACTTTGGTGGCTGCCGTTTGTCTATCGCGGTTCCTCAGGAAGAGCAATATAGCGGTGCTCAGGATCTGGAAGGCAAAACCATCGCCACCACTTACCCCCGCCTATTGAATCGTTATCTGAAACAACAGAAAGTCAATGCCCGTATCGTTACCCTGAAAGGCTCAGTTGAAGTGGCACCGCGTGCCGGGCTGGCAGATGCTATCTGCGATCTGGTGTCAACCGGGGCCACGCTGGAAGCCAATGGTTTAAAAGAAGCAGCGGTGATCTATCGCAGTAAGGCGGTACTGATTCAGCGCCGTGACCTGACAGACTCCCGCCAGCAGAACATTATTAAAAAGCTGATGCCCAGAATTCAGGGCGTTATGCAGGCTAATGAGAGCAAATATATTATGCTGCATGCTCCGCGCAGCCGTCTTAAAGAAGTGATTGCCCTGCTGCCTGGCGCAGAAAATCCTACCTTGCTACCCCTGGCAGGCAACGATGAACAGGTTGCAATACACGTTGTCAGCAGTGAAACCCTATTCTGGGAAACAATGGAGCAGCTGAAAACTCTTGGCGCCAGCTCTATTCTGGTATTGCCGATTGAAAAGATGATGGAGTGATCCGGATGAGCCTTATCAACTGGAATCAACTATCAAATGCAGAGCAGCAGCTTGCACTGGCCCGCCCGGTTATTGCAGATAATGCCAGCCTGAAACAGACAGTCAGCGATATCATTCAGACAGTCAGGCAACAAGGCGATACCGCATTAAAACAGTACAGCAAACAATTTGACGGCCTTGATGCTAATCCGTTGCGGCTTGATGCCACCGCCCAACAGCAGCGGCTGGCTAAACTGTTACCGGCACGCAAAGCTGCGATAGAACTGGCTTACCATAATATCCGGGCTTTTCATGCTGCCCAACAACCGCAGGATTTAACCATAGAAACAACCAACGGTGTACGCTGCCAGTTAAAACACAGACCAGTTCAGGCTATTGGTCTGTATATTCCAGGCGGCAGTGCACCATTACCCTCTACCGTGCTGATGCTGGGTGTTCCGGCTCAACTGGCTGGTTGTCAGCAAATCGTACTGGTCACCCCACCAGGCAAACCTGCCGCCACCGATATTGCTCCGGAAATTGTTTATGCAGCTCAGCTATGTGGCATCAGTGATATCTTTACTATCGGCGGAGCCCAGGCCATTGCAGCTCTGGCTTATGGTACAGAAAGCATTCCCAAGACCGATAAAATCTTCGGGCCCGGTAATCGTTATGTTACTGAAGCCAAACAACAGGTGAGCCAGGATGCAGCAGGTGCCATGATCGATATGCCTGCCGGTCCGTCTGAAGTATTGGTTATTGCAGACAGCAGCGCTAATCCGGCTTTTGTCGCTGCTGATTTACTGTCTCAGGCAGAGCATGGCCCTGACTCTCAGGTCTTACTGGTGTCAGACAGCCAGGAATTGCTAACCACAGCACAGCAACAGGTACAGCAGCAACTATTGCAACTGCCACGACGCG
>CAZXTH010000289.1:0-4783 GCA_964643585.1 uncultured Pseudoalteromonadaceae bacterium | reverse complement strand
TCTGTGCGGCGGACAGTTGACGGGAAGCCAGCAAAAGCAATCTGGGCTTTCATGCTTTCTGCCTGTTGTTCCTGGCGGAATGAACCACACTGCATCTGGAACGGGCCGCGTTGCTGCTGTTCAGTCACTTCAACCCGCACTTCTCTGTTCTCCAGCTCTTTAATGTACTGGTAGGGTTCTTCCGTTGGCCGGGCTGGTAATTCATCTTTTTTGGTTTCTGTTACCGTCCGCGGGGGAGTAGGAGTTGCCGGTTGTTCAGTTGGCTGATTATTCAGGAACCACAGAAAATAGACAAAGCATGCCAGCAGCAGAAAGGTGGCAATAAACAGCAGCCACGGGCGTCTAGGCGCAGGAGCAGCGCTGCGGCGGGCATTACTGCGGCTTGCTGCCGGGCGGGCTTTCGGCTTGGCTTTGGGTCTGCTGGCTTTTACATAATCTTTTTGCGGCATAGGGACTGAATAAAATGGTTCCGGCTTATGACTGATGGCCGCTATTCTACCTGTTAAATGTTACAGGATACAATGTTGGCCTGCTTAGAGCCTGTTTAGGAGCTAGCGAACGAAGGTTATGCCAGGCAAAAACAGGTTCTTAGGAAAGATCTAACGGATCAATATCCAGCTGCCATTTGATTTTGCGGCTTAGCGGCCATTGGGCTATTTGCTGCAGTAACTGGTCAATCAGCCGGTGCAGTTGCGGGCGTTGGGAGCTGAACAGTTGCAGCTGCCAGCGATACTTACCGGCTTTTTTCTCCATTGGTGAACGTAGTGGCCCCATTAGTTGAATATCCGGCAGGTTACCGGCCGCTTCTGCCAGCATACTAAACCATTGTTCGCATAATTCTGACTGGTGGGCTTCTGCCCGGAACAGTGCCATAAACAGGAAGGGCGGTAACTGCGTATAACGACGCTCTGCCAGTGCACTGCGGGCAAAAGAAGCATAGCCATTCTGAATAATATCCTGTAGCAGCGCATGTTCAGGATATAGTGTTTGCAGTAATACTTTCCCCGGAACAGCACCCCGTCCGGCACGCCCGGCTACCTGGGTCAGCAACTGGGCCAGTTGTTCGGGGGCCCGGAAATCACTGCTGTACAGTGCGCCATCGACATCGACAATCACCACCAGCGTTACATACGGAAAATGGTGACCTTTGGCCAGCATCTGAGTGCCGAGAATCAGCCTTGGACCGGCAGAGTGAATGTCTGATAATGCCTGATGCAATGCGCCTTTACGACGGGTGCTGTCACGGTCTAGCCGGGTGATGGCGGTATCCGGAAATAGCTGTTGCAGATGTTCTTCCAGCTGTTCAGTCCCCTGACCCACAGGTGCCAGCCTGGGGCTGCCGCAGTGTGAACATTGCCGGGGCAGGGGTTTGGTTGCACCGCAATGATGGCAAACCAACTGCCTGCTTTGTTTATGGTAAGTAGTAAAAGCACTGCAGCGCTGGCATTCGGTCAGCCAGCCACATTCCTGACAGCTGAGTGCTGGTGCGTAGCCACGCCTGTTCAGGAACAGCATTACCTGCTGCCCGTTATGAAGTTGTTGTCTGATTTGATTAAGGGTTTCTGCCGCCAGTCCCATTTGCAGATGCTGTTGTTTAAGATCGATCAATTGGTAATGTGGTAAAGCCTGACCACCTGCGCGGCTGTTCAGTTCCAGATGCACAAAGCGCTGTTGCTGGCAGTTATATAAGCTTTCCAGGCTGGGAGTGGCTGAGCCCAATATTACCGGGCACTGTTCGATAGATGCACGTTTAATTGCCAGATCCCGTGCGTGGTAGCGAAAACCATCCTGTTGCTTTAGTGACAGATCATGTTCTTCATCAATAATAATCAGGCTGAGTGCCTGAAAAGGCAAAAACAGCGCAGAGCGGGTACCGATAATCACTGCCGCCGAACCGGTAGCAGCCTGCTGCCAGCATTTGAGCCGCTCGGTATCTGTCATTGCTGAATGCCAACATAAGACAGGGACGTTAAAACGGTTCTGAAAACGGGCCAGGGTTTGTGGCGTGAGGCCGATTTCCGGCACAATCACCAGTGCCTGTTTACCTTGCTGCAATAACGGCTCAATGCTTTGCAGATAAACTTCTGTTTTACCTGAACCGGTTACACCTTCCAGTAAAAAACGCTGAAACTGATTACTTGCCTGGTTGATAGCGGTCACTGCTAATGCCTGGTCCTGAGTCAGTTGCAAACCTTTTTGTGCTGGTGTGTCGCTGTGATAAGGCTGATAAGGTTCAGCAATTTCCGTTACCAGTTCTTTGGCCTGTAGCTGCTGCAGCGTAGTGCGCTGGTGGGTTGCCAGTAGCTCAGCTTCTGTCAGGCTTTGTTCTTTAAGGCTTTGCCACAAAGCCTGTTGCCGTACCGAACGCTTGAACTGCGTGATGTCAGCCTGCTGGCCGTTGTCTGTCAGCTGGTAACGTAATTGCTGGTAGGATGGTAGCGGGCGGCCTTCACGCAACATAGCAGGTAAGGCACTGTTTAAAACTTCACCTAGCGGGTGGTGATAATAATCTGCTGCAAAGCTCAGTAACTGGCGTAGCTTTTCCCCGATGACCGGTTGTTGGTCCAGTACTTCAATCACCGGCTTTAATGTCGTTTCGTCGTATGAATCTGCCGGAGACAATTGCCAGACAATCCCGATAAGTTCACGTTTACCAAAGGGCACCCGTACCCGGCAGCCAATATCTGCTGCCATGCCCGATGGCAGCAGATAATCAAAATGCTGGCGTAGCGGAACAGGTAATGCAACACGGATAACGGACAACGGGATTCTCTCTGAGTGTTTACAAATGAGGCTTAGGGGCTAGTGTAAGGATCATTATAAAGCTTGCCAAGCAGGGAAGTACTTTCGTTATCCGGGTAGGTCTATTAACAAGATATATTTTGTTCACGGTAAGCGGTATTCTGCTTGTATCTTATATGACTATCAATTAGACTACGCGGCCTTAATTAACTGTAATTGCGTATGGTGTCTGGCTTAACTGACCAGATGGCGATACGGCCTAACGAGGTAACCCATGAAACCAGGAATTCACCCGGAATATAAAGAAATTACTGCTACCTGTACTTGCGGTAATTCATTCAAAACGCATTCTGCACTGTGCAAAGACATTCACCTTGACGTATGTTCTTCATGCCACCCGTTCTATACTGGTAAGCAGAAAGTGTTAGACGTTGGCGGCCGTGTAGATCGCTTCAAAAAACGTTTCTCTGTACTGGGCAGCCGTTAATCGGTCCAGTCGGCAAAAAGGCACCTCAGGGTGCCTTTTTTGTTTCTGCTGCTCTATCTGCTTCCGTCTGAAGGTTATTCACACTAAAGTCTTATTGATGCTACTCTGCATTTGTGCTGGTACGATCAGCCAGAATCCGGTTCTCATCCCTGCAACAGCTTATTAAAATAGCCGGACAATAATATCTTTACCCTAACCCTACATCAGGAACCTTACCATGTCAGACCTCAGAGAACAGGCATTAAAATATCATGCAGAGCCTGTACCCGGAAAAATCAGTATTGAAATTACCAAGCCGGCCGAAACCGTTAAAGATCTGGCGCTGGCGTATAGCCCAGGTGTTGCCGAACCTGTGCGCGAAATTGCTGCCGACGTGGATAATGTTTATAAGTACACTGCTAAAGGAAATCTGGTAGCGGTTATTTCTAACGGTACCGCGATTCTCGGTCTGGGTAATCTCGGGCCTATGGCATCAAAACCGGTTATGGAAGGTAAGGCCCTTTTGTTTAAGCGCTTTGCCAATCTGGATGCGATTGATATCGAAGTCACCCACCGGACCACCGAAGAGTTTATCAATACGGTGGCGAATATTGCCGATACCTTCGGCGGAATCAATCTGGAAGATATCAAAGCGCCTGAATGTTTTGAAATTGAGAAAGAGCTTATCCGTCGTTGTAAAATTCCGGTATTCCATGATGATCAGCATGGTACCGCTATTGTCACGGCGGCAGGTTTGCTCAATGCGCTGGAAATTCAGGGTAAAAATATCAGCAAGGCCACCATTGTCTGTATGGGAGCGGGAGCTGCCGCAATTGCCTGTATGGAACTGCTAATTAAATGCGGTGCGAGGCGTGAATATATTTATATGCTTGATACCAAAGGGGTGATACATACCCGGCGGGAAGATTTGAATCAGTATAAAACGCTGTTTGCCAATAATACGGACAAACGTACACTGGAAGAAGCACTGAATGGTGCCGATGTGTTTGTTGGCGTGTCCGGCCCGGATGTCTTACCACCAGAGTTGTTGCCATTGATGGCTGAGAATCCGGTAATTTTTGCCTGTTCAAATCCGGATCCGGAAATTAAACCTGAGCTGGCGCATGCTGTCAGGCAGGATCTGATTATGGCGACCGGCCGTTCAGATTATCCTAATCAGGTGAACAACGTATTATGTTTCCCGTTTATTTTCCGCGGGGCACTGGATGTGCGGGCTTCGGTTATTAACGACGAAATGAAAGTGGCTGCGGTACATGCTATCCGCGAGCTGGCGAAGGAACCTGTACCGCAAGAGGTGCTGGTGGCGGCTCAGGTAGATACACTAACATTTGGTAAAGAGTATATTATTCCTAAGCCGATGGACCCACGCTTGTTGTCACGGGTTGCCAGAGCAGTGGCTGAAGCAGCTATTGCATCGGGAGTAGCCCGGACAGCATTACCGGAAAATTACTACAACTGATTCTCTGTTGGTATTACCTGCCCGGTTTTGGCCGGGCAGCGCTACATTTAATCTTCGTCTGCTTCTGCTTCAACAATCACCGGAATCGGTTTGCC
>CAZXTH010000288.1:0-4785 GCA_964643585.1 uncultured Pseudoalteromonadaceae bacterium | reverse complement strand
AACCCTATCTGACAAAAGGTTACTCTAATGCGATTCGTCTTTATACCGCTGACGAAGTGCGCAAAATTGATGTGCAGGGGCAAGGTTTCTTGTTATTTCTGGAGCAGATTAATGTGCTGGATGCCCAGACCCGTGAGATGGTGATTGATCGGGTTATGGCGCTTGATGGTGACAGCATCAGTCTGGAAGATCTTAAATGGGTAGTGCTGATGGTGTTGTTTAACGTACCGGGACATGAGTCTGCTTATGCACAAATGGAAGACTTGATATTTGATGAGCCGGAAGGTCCATTGCACTAAATATAAACAACCCTTCTGATCCTTAAAGCAGCGGAGCTTACTCTGTACGCTCCTGCTGCCTTATGCGATACTGCTATCCCTTTTGATTAGTTATGGCGCTTGGTATGTTGGGTGACGATACACTGTTTGACATTCCTGAACAGCAACAGTTTTGCCCGTTATGTCAGCACACGCTGGTTATCAAATCGGGCAAAAATGGTCCCTTTCTGGGATGTAGTAATTACCCACAGTGCCACTATATTAAAGCTCTGCATCAGCACGAGAATACCGTTGTTAAAATTCTTGAACAGGAACCCTGTCCTGAATGCGGGCATCCGCTGGCAGTAAAAAACGGGCGTTTTGGTATGTTCATTGGCTGTACTAATTACCCGGAATGCCATTTTGTTGTACATGAAGAGCAACAGGCTGCTGCAGATGTGCCTTGTCCGTCTTGCCGTCATGGAAAACTGGTTGAGCGAATCAACAAGTTCGGTAAAGTTTTTTATGCCTGCAATGCTTACCCTAAATGTAAGTTTTTGCTTAATGATAAACCTGTAGCGGGAGAATGTCGTTATTGCAGTTATCCACTGTTGATGGAAAAGCAGACGGCAAAAGGAACACAGTTATTTTGTGTCAGTAAGAAATGCCAGAAAGAGCAGCTTCAGGACTGAAACTGCTTTGTATTATCAGCCAATACGTGGTTGCATTACATCCAGTTCAGGAAAGGCCTCTTCAGGCAGTAAACTAATCAGTTGCTTATAGCTGGATGCCAGTGTGGAGGTGTCATTGGCGCTGAGATTGATATGGCCCATTTTGCGGCCTGCACGTTTGCTTTTACCATACCAATGCAGATGTACTCCCGGTATATCCAGAATCTCCGTTGGAATCGTATCTTCGCCCAGAATATTAATCATCAGGGTTGGGCGCAATAAAGCCGTGCTTCCGACAGGCAGGCCACAGACTGCCCGCAGGTGGTTTTCAAACTGGCAGGTATCGGCACCTTGTTGTGTCCAGTGGCCTGAATTGTGTACGCGGGGAGCTATCTCATTGACTAACAGGTTACCATCAAGCTCAAAGAACTCAATTGCCAGTACGCCGACATAGTTAAGTTCTGCTGCAACAGCACTGAACATCTCTAATGCCTGCTGCTGTAATGCTTCAGATTGCGGGCGGGCCAGCGAAACACTGAGTACACCGCTGACATGATGGTTTTCTGTTAAAGGGTAAACATAAGTCAGGCCTTGCTTATCACGCACACCAACCAGTGAAATTTCGCGCTGGAACGGGATAAACTGCTCGGCGACGATAGCCTGCTTGCTGTCAGCTGCCAGAAATTGCTCCAGCTCTGCCCATAATGTTTCTGCCTTCTCGGCCTGTTTCAGCCGCCACTGGCCTTTACCGTCGTAGCCTGCCAGAGCACTTTTAAAAACCAGTGGCAGGCCTAGAGTACGGATTGCCTGTTCAAAATCGGTTTTGTTATTGATGATCTGATAGCGGCTGGTTGCTACTCCGGCTTTGTCTAGTAATTGCTTTTCCAGCCTGCGATCTCCGCCGGTTTGAATAGCGGTTGCACCAGGCAGAAATTTACCGCTTTGCTGACATTGTTGCAGCACAGGAAGCGGGATATGCTCAAATTCTGCAGTAACGACATCAGCGTCAGCCAAAGCGGTATCGAGCCCTGAACCGAGATGTTGCTGTGTCAGCGGATGAACAATATGGTCGGTGTTAACATCGTAGGCGCTGATTTGCAGCCCGAGCGGAGCTCCGGCCAGTGACATCATTCTTGCCAGTTGTCCTGCGCCCAGAATCAGAACTTTCATCCCTGCACCTCTGATGGATCCGGCTGGCTGAGTACGGTGTCGGTTTGTTGCTGGCGGAAAGCATCAATTTTTGCCAGCAGGGTGCTGTCTGATGTAGCCAGAATCTGTGTTGCCAGCAAACCGGCATTAGCGGCACCTGCTTCACCAATAGCCAATGTGCCAACAGCAACGCCTTTTGGCATCTGAACAATGGAAAGCAGTGAATCCAGACCTTTCAGTGCTTTGGACTGTACTGGTACACCCAGCACCGGTAAGCTGGTAAATGCAGCTGCCATACCTGGCAGGTGAGCTGCGCCGCCAGCACCGGCAATAATGACTTTCAGTCCACGGCTGGCAGCTGATGAGGCATAATCAGCCAGTAACTGTGGAGTGCGGTGAGCGGAAACAACCCGGGTTTCATAGGCAATACCAAAGCGATCCAGCATATCTGCCGCATGTTTCATGGTAGGCCAGTCTGAAGTTGAACCCATGATGATACCGACTTGCATAGTTGTTTCCTTGTGAAAATGATGAATCTGATGCATGAAGTACGCTATTATAGCGAGCATCGGCCGGTAAAAAAAATTTAGTTTAATCCGATTGCTGTATGGCCGTGATATAACAATAAGAAAATAAGGCACATGACAACAGAATTCTCTTCAACAGAACAAGCAGTACACTGGCTCAAAGCCGGTGAGGTAATTGCTTATCCTACAGAGGCTGTCTATGGCCTGGGCTGTGATCCCGATAATGAACGGGCTGTAATGAAACTGCTGGCAATTAAGCAACGCCCGGTGGAAAAAGGCCTTATTCTGATCGCAGCTAATTATTCGCAATTGTTACCTTATGTGGATGATAAAGCCATTCCGCAGGACCGGCGTGCGGCTATTTTTTCCAGCTGGCCGGGACATATAAGCTGGGTACTGCCTGCCAGTACCCAAACACCGAACTGGCTTACAGGGACGTTTGATACTATCGCAGTGAGAGTGACCACCCATCCGGTTGTTAAGCAACTATGCCTGTCTTTTGGTAAACCGCTGGTTTCAACCAGTGCCAATCTTGCAGGTGAGCCAGCTTACACCGATATCGAAGCACTGGCTGCCGGACTAGGCAGTCAACTGGCTATGATCGTTCCTGGAGCACTGGGGGGAGCGAAAACCCCCAGCCAGATCCGTGATGCGATCAGTGGCGAAGTACTCAGGAGTTAGTTATGACAGAGTCTGTTGAGTTACAGGAGCAGTTTGAGCCACAGGATCATTTGGCAGCAATACAACGATTTTTACAACGCCTGCAAAATAATATCTGTAAAGATCTGGAGCGAATGGATGGCGGAGCCATCTTTGAGGAAGATGTCTGGCGCCGTGCTGAAGGCGGTGGTGGCAAAAGCCGGGTGTTAAAGAATGGTGCTGTGTTTGAGCAGGCAGGGGTAAACTATTCGCATGTTCGTGGCGAAGAGATGCCTGCATCTGCAACGGCTCACCGGCCTGAACTGGCAGGAAGAAGCTTTCATGCCTGCGGTGTGTCTCTGGTACTGCATCCTAAAAATCCGTATATCCCAACCACCCATGCCAATGTACGGTTCTTTATCGCAGAGAAAGAAGGTGAACCTCCTGTATGGTGGTTTGGTGGCGGTTTCGATCTGACTCCTTATTACCCGTTTGAGGAAGATGTTATTCACTGGCATAAAGTCGCTAAAGCGACTTGCGATGAGTTCAGTCCTGCTCTTTATAATCGTTATAAAAAGTGGTGTGATGACTATTTTTTCCTGAAACACCGTAATGAAACCCGTGGTGTGGGCGGACTGTTTTTTGATGATCTGAACGAAATGGGATTTGAGCAAAGCTTTGCGTTTACCAGAGCGGTAGGAGATAACTTCCTTAAAGCCTATCTTCCTATTGTAGCAAAGCGGAAAGATACTCCATTTACCCAGCGGGAGCGTGATTTCCAGTTATACCGGCGCGGACGCTATGTTGAGTTTAATCTGGTGTTTGACCGAGGTACTTTGTTTGGCCTGCAAAGCGGGGGCCGCACAGAATCTATTCTGATGTCTATGCCGCCACTGGTTCGCTGGGAGTATAACTATACGCCTGAGCCAGGCAGCCCGGAAGAAGAGCTATACCTGTTATACCTTAAGCCGAGAGAGTGGCTGGCACTCAGCGATTAATCATATGTGTCGCCAGTTGGCCAATCGACTGGCGAATTCCTTCCTTTATCAGCTTGTGCTCTACAACATCATCCAGAGCCTGATTCATACAAAACATCCACTGGTCACGTAATTTCTGATCAACAGTAAAAGGCATATGCCTTGCTCGTAGTCGTGGGTGGCCGTACTTCTCTTCAAAAAGAGGAGGCCCGCCAAGCCAGCCAGAAAGAAACTCAAAGAACTTCTGCCTGATTACATCCAGTGGTAATGGATGAATAGCATATAATTCGGCAGCTTCCGGAGCGGTTTCCATAATATCGTAGAAACGGTCAGCCAATTTCCGCACAACCAGCTCGCCGCCGATCAGCTGATAAGGTGTTTGTTCAGGTGTTGGGTGTGGGTTGCTATTTGCAGAGCTTTTGTTAAAAATCATAGATATCAGCTTTTTTATGGACATCATTGTGGATCGCTACGCTGTTTTCGGAAATCCGATAGGACACTCCAGGTCGCCTTTTATTCATCAGCAATTTGCTGCTCAACTTAACGAACCTATCAGTTATGAAGC
>CAZXTH010000287.1:0-4799 GCA_964643585.1 uncultured Pseudoalteromonadaceae bacterium | reverse complement strand
CACCGACTGAACACAGGCTTTGTTCGTTTGCCCCAACACCATGTAATAACACAATGACACCGGAAACCGGCTGCTGCTGTGGTACGGAAACTAACCCGCTAAAGTGTGCAGACTGATAAGGTAGCCATGTTTGCATTGCTGTTCTCCTGTTATCAGCCCAGCCTGACAGAACGCATAGACAATGATGCATTCTGCATTTCTTCATAAATAAAGCTCAGATTATCGTCTGGTAAAGATGCTCCCAGCGTATACAGCAACGGGTAATAATGATCCTGTGACGGATTAGCCAGACGCCCGGCAGCGGTTTTCAGGTAATCGTGCTGAATAGCATGAAAGTCGCGTTGTTCCAATTTTGTTTTCATCCATTGGTCAAACTCTAATGCCCAATCATGTGGCTGAGCATTAGCTTCCCAGCGGATTTGCCGCAGATTATGCACAATATTGCCGCTACCCAGAATCAGTACACCGCGTTCACGCAATGCCTTCAACTGCTGTGCCAGTTCAAAGTGATATGCCGGGCCTTTGGTCATATCCAGGCTCAGCTGTACTACCGGAATATCTGCAGCAGGGTACATATGTTTCAGCACCGACCAGGTTCCGTGATCCAGCCCCCAGGCCTTATCGTCGGCATGTACTTGCGGTGTTTTAACATCTTGTTGTACCAGCTCTGCCAGTTGTGGGCTGCCGGGTGCCGGATATTGCACATCGAATAACTCTTGCGGGAAACCGTAAAAGTCATGAATAGTTCTGGGGTGCTCCATATGCGTAACCCAGGTGCCCTCGGTCATCCAGTGGGCAGATATACACAGAATAGCGTCAGGCACAGGCAGCTCTGTCCCTATCTGGTGTAATGCTCTGGTGTAGCGGTTGTCGTCAATGGCATTCATAGGAGAGCCATGCCCCATAAAAATGACAGGCATCCGCGGGCCATTTTTCTTATTCAGTAGCCGGTTATTGATCACTGAGTGATTCATACGAACCTCTTTTGGTTTCAAGATTATTGATGCTACTTATCATGGTTGCTTTTCAGGCAAAGCGGTAGAGCGGATTATTTGGAATGACTGTCTTACTTTTTAAGACAATAATGTATGCTATTGGCTATAACTGAAACAGTGGAGCCGGGTGTGAACAAGAAAACCGATATTAATCGTATTTATTATTTCATCCGGATTATCGATGCCGGCAATATCAGCCGTGCCGCAGAATTACTGGCTGAACCTAAAGCAAAACTTAGCCGGGAGCTGGCCTTGCTTGAACAGGAAATGGGAGTACAACTGGTTTACCGTACGACCCGGCAATTCCGGCTGACAGAAGAAGGGCAGCAGTTTTATCAGCATGCCAAAGGGAATATCGAAGGATTGCTGCAGTCCGTTGCCGCTTTACAGCACAAAGAACAAGGACTGTCTGGCAAGCTGAAAATTACTGCCCCGGATGATCTGGGCACATACCTGATTACCCGCTTGGTTGATGATTTTGCCCGTTTACACCCGGCAGTGGAATTTGAACTGATTTACACCAACGAGCTGATGGACCTGGTGAAACACGGCATTGATGTCGCCGTACGAATTGGTCATCTGAAAGACAGCTCTGTTATCCATAAAAAAGCAGGTCATATTGAATTAATTCTGGTTGCGGCAGAAACCTACCTTAAACAAATTGCGCCGTTATCGGATATCCACCAACTGGAACAGTTACGTACTATCGGGTTTATTCAGCGGGAATGGCAGCTTTATGCCGGAACACAGCAGGTAAAACTGAAACCGGATATGTCGTTCACTGCAAATAACTTTATTGCAGTACGGGAGCTGGCAATACGCGGGCATGGCATCGCTTTTCTGCCCCGTTTTATTTGCGAAGAGCAACTTGCCAGCGGAGCACTGAAACAGGTAATGCCACAATGGGGTGACCATGGCTTGCCGGTGCAGTTGGTTATTCCGCAGCAGAAACATTTATCACCTAAAAACCGGGCATTTTTTGATTATCTGGCGCAGCGGCTTAATGCCCATTTCAGCGGGTCTGTCATTAATTCAAAAAAACTGATGTGATGTCTCAATTTATTCCGCTTTTTCCCTGCTCTTAAAACTTCTATCTTTGATGTCATCGGTTGCACCGGTTTAATCAATAAGTTTCACATGTTGTAATAACAACAGGAGGTAGATGATGATCGAAGTCAGACGTTCAGAAGCTCGGGGTAAAGCTTCTTTTGGCTGGTTACAGAGCCGCCATACATTCTCTTTTGCCAGCTATTACGATCCGGCACAGATGGGGTTTTCAAGCCTGCGGGTAATTAATGACGATAAAGTTATTCCGGGAGCTGGTTTTGATACCCACGGTCACCGCGATATGGAAATTCTCAGTATGGTGCTCGAAGGACAGATAGCCCATAAAGATTCTGCCGGAAATACAGAAATATTACCTGCAGGAGAGTACCAGTTAATGAGTGCTGGCCAGGGTATTTATCACAGTGAATTTAACCCCAGCAAGACAGAGCCTCTGCATTTTCTGCAAATCTGGATTGAGCCGGACGTGCGGGGAGGCCAGCCCGGCTACCAGCAGAAAGATTTCGGGCAACAGCCGGGGCTGACACTGATTCTGTCTCCGGATGGGCAGGATAGCAGTATGGTGGTACGGCAAAATACAAAGCTGTATCAGCTGATTATTCCTGCTAACGGTAAAGATGTATTCCGGCAGGAACCGGGGCGTCGTATTTACCTGCATTTGATTAGTGGTCAGGTAGAGGTTGCCGGACAGAACCTTGAGGCTGGTGATGGTATTAAAATCAGCGACTTGCACCAGCTTGAATTACAGGCTGGTGCAAAAGAGCCGGTAAAAGCGCTGATCTTTGATTTACCCTGAGCGTGCCGGTAAGGGAATATATTCCTTGTCATCCCCGGGGATGGCAGGGAATTTTCCTTCTTCCCAGCGTTTTCTGGCGGCATCGATTTCAGTTTTATCGTAAGCGACAAAATTCCAGTGCACATAGGGCACCTGCGAAAACTTCTCACCACCCAGCAAAATATAGCGACAAGTACTGACAGACAGCAATTGCTGATCTTCCGGCTCAAGCAGGATAAAGTCCCCTCTGCTGAATGTCTGACCGGAAATCTCTAACGAGCCATCAATAATATAAATTGCGGCTTCCATTGTGCGTTCTGGCCGCTCTACACAAGCATCGGCATCGGTCAGTACATCAACATAAAACATCGGTGAATATGTACGTATAGGCGAGCTTTGACCAAAAGCATCACCGGCAATCAACCGCATCATGACTTTATCGCGCAGAATACAGGGCAGGCTATTTTTAGCCAGATGAGTAAAGCTGGGGTCGATGTGCGTTTTATCCGGTGGCAGGGCTATCCAGCACTGCAAGCCATGTAATTCATGTGATTGTGCACGGACTTCCAGAGTTTCCCGCTCAGAATGCACAATACCATTGCCGGCAGTCATCCAGTTTACATCGCCTGGGAAAATTTCCTGTACTGTGCCCAGACTGTCGCGATGCAGCAGGCTGCCACTAAACAGGTAAGTCAGAGTTGCCAGACCAATATGCGGATGCGGACGGACATTAACGCCCTGGCCAGCAGTAAAGCGAGCCGGACCAATATGATCAAAGAAAATAAACGGCCCGACCATTTTTTTCTGCATGTGTGGCAGAATACGGGCAACGGTAAGTTCACCTAAATCTTTTGCAGATGCCGTAAGAACAGATGGCATTTTTCCTCCTGTATATCAGAGAGTTGTAATGTTTCCTCACTGAGTTTTGTTCAGCCGGGGTAAAGCTGGTCATAGTCAGTATAGCTCCATTGTGCCGGCATTCTGCTAGTTTTAAATAGGGTTTATGAATCTTTGCTGACGCTTGTTGCAGGAAAAGAGACTGAACGACAAAAGGAGAGCAAGATGTTCAGACAAATCATAATAGTACTGAGCTGTTGTTATGTACTGGCAGGGTGTGAGCCATCATCAACGACGTCTGCAGTCATTACAGCACCAAAATGGGCAGATACAGAGCATAGCAGCCGTAATGCGCTGGACTGGTCTGGTGATTATGAAGGCGTATTACCCTGTGCAGATTGTGAAGGCATACGTATCCGTATTACGCTTTATGCCGATGACCGTTATCAGCTGCAAACCGAATATCTGGGAGAGAATGCCAACCAGTTTCAGGAAAATGGCACTTTTGTCTGGAATTATCAGGGAAGTAAGATCAGGCTGCAGGGGGATGAAAGCGGTGGTAACCGGCAGTTTATGGTAGGTGAAAACAAGCTGTTTCAATTGGATCAGGAAGGCAACCTTATTACCGGTGCACTGGAGTCGCATTATACGCTGCATAAAGTCCGGGAAAATGGTGCTGCTGATAAACAGGCCGGAAATGTTCTGACAGAAAACCGCTGGTATCTGGTCGAGTTGATGGGCGCTGCAATTCCTCCTGATACTGGTATTTTCCTGAATTTTAATCCGGATTTTACTGTGAATGGCTTTGCTGGCTGTAACCAGCTGGCCGGACAGTACCAGGTGCAAGAGTATAAACTGTCATTACAGCAATTGGCTGTAACTGAGAAAGCCTGCATGACCGAAACACCGGAAAATGAGTTTTTACGTGTACTGGAGCAGGTAGATAACTATGCTGTTGCTGACAATCAGCTGAGTTTGCACAAGGCAAGAATGTCGCCACTGGCACGCTTTAGTGCCAGGGAAGCGGAGCAAGATTGAATAGATCATGGTAGTTAAAACAGGCATTAATAGGAATGCCGATCAGTTAAGGTGATGCATCCATCACCTTACTCACACTAACACGCCGT
>CAZXTH010000286.1:0-4804 GCA_964643585.1 uncultured Pseudoalteromonadaceae bacterium | reverse complement strand
GGCAGTAATTGAAGATGATATTTATGGTGACCTGGGGTTTAACGAACGGCCATTACCGCTGAAAAGCCTGGATACGGAACAACGGGTTATTTTGTGCAGTTCATTTTCTAAAGCCTTGTCACGGGATTTACGTATTGGCTGGATAAGCGCCGGTCGCTGGCAGCAACAGGTTATACGTCTGAAATTAACCAGCCATCTGGCCAGCAGCCAGGCTGTACAACAGGGGCTGGCTGATTTTCTGGCAGAAGGTCACTATAAGCGCCACTTGCAGCGCTTCCGGATACAGCTGCAACATCAGCGAGACCAGCTTATCAATGCTTTACAGCAATACTGGCAGGCAGCCCGCTTTTCGGTACCGCATGGTGGGTTAGCATTGTGGCTGGAACTGAACCCTGATATCAATTGTACTGAAGCATACGGAAAGTGCCTGGAAAAAGGGATCATTCTTACGCCCGGGGCTTTATTTTCCGGCAGTGAGCAGTTCAGGAATTGTCTGCGGTTGAGTTTTGCTAATCCAATGATTGGGCGGCGTTTAGTGGCTCTGCAGCAGCTTGCTGCGATTCTTGAAGGTTCTTGTGCTTAAATTTACAGTGCAGGGAAGTTTGGTGTTTTTGTTCATGACTGAAGTGAGTTATAACATCGCTTTATTTAACGGTATGGTTGTCCGCTCTTATATTTTGAGCAATACATTATAAAGAGCATTTTCCGGAGGGATTGATGAAGTCGCTGTTCGCCTGTATTTGTAGCGTTATTTTCTTATTATTAAATGGTACAGCTTATGCTGGTTGGTATCAGATCACTAATTATCAGGGCACGATTGGCAGTTATCCGGTACATCTCTCTTTGCAATATTATGAGAGCTTTGGCAGCGGTCTGGTTTTTCGCGGCAGTTATTACTACGACCGGCGGCAGAGCCCTATACCTTTGTATGGCAAATATAATGCTGATGGTAATGCTGAACTTTGCGAAGTACATGACAAGAATGAGTTTCAGGTGATGGTTTATGGCCGTAAAGAAGGGTTTGATACTACAGGCTGTAATCTGTTACTTACGTTAACTTCATCTGGAGCTGAAGGTATCTGGCGCAATGATAAAACAACGCTGGAAGTAAAGCTGCAGCGTACAGGCTTGCTGGATAATACCGGGGCTGAACCTGTGATTTCAGGAGATATAGAGGTGCCTTTCTGGGGGCAGACTTCGCAGCATAGCTTCAGGGGTATTTATACTGCTGCAGAGTATGGACTTACCGTCAGTAGCATCAATGTTATTGAGAAAAGAACAGGAAAGCAGGTTCAGCAATTGTTACCTCATGAAGCAGGCTGTGATTTTGGCTTTTTGATGACGCCGGTTTATATGAATCTGGAAGATTTTACTCATGCAGGGCAGGAACAAGTCATGCTCAATTGTTACGTAAGGGGTAGCGAAGAGCATGTTGTTTATGTGTTTAATAAACCCCAGAAAAAGTTTGTCATGCTGCAATAAGCAGCATGACTGTTTTCAGAATAACAATGATAGCCTGATACCTGCTGTCGTTCTGTTGAGGCGGGAGTATTCGCTTTCCCGTGAGTAATCAAAGCCAGGCCTGGAGTAATAGCCGTTTCTGTAACGAATGCTGTACCAACTGCCATATATATCTGCTTTCAGTTGTGGCAAAAGATGAAAGGTAATACCAGCCTGAGCATTAACGTGGCAGCATCGTGAGGTACTGTCATCCAGAATATGCAACACAGTATCGCCTATATCGAAACCCGCCTGAATATAAGGTGCGACTGGCCAGTTAATACCCGTTCGGCCATAAAGTAATAAGGCATTCGTGCGATCAGAGTGATAATCGTATGGTAATTCACTTAGTCTCAGGTGTACAAAACTGATCCCGCCTTCCATCAGGAACTTATCTGAAGCTGCACCAGTTATCGAAAGCGCTACTCCGGCTGTTTCTGCTTTATTGCCATGTTCTGTAAAAGCAGAGACAGCAAAGTGCTCGCTGTTGTAGGGGGTTGCCTGTGCTGCTGTTCCCCAAAATAACCCTGATAACCCCAGCAGAATAATACCTGTAACGCGCATGCTTTTTCCTTTTCATTAGAGCGTTTAATAAATATTAAATTAACATTTAAGTCAATAAATAAGCGCTTTATCCGGTGATATTTAACTGTTACAGAGCGTTACAAAACCCAGAAAAATCATAGTGGTTTCATATTAAAATGAATGCTGAATGAACATGTAGCGTAATGCTTAGTAGCTGGTTCTGATGGAGATTCGTATGAGTAATAGTTTATTCAACAAAGTTTTTAGTAAATCTCTTAAGGCAACATTGGGGCTGTGTTTAGTTATTTTTACTGGAATAAGTCATCCGGTATTGGCAGACACAGTCAATTATATTGAAACTCAGGTTCATGGCCAGAATGGTGTGGACGGACTTAACGGGATCAGTGATGTAGCAGTAAGTCCTGATGGTAAGTTTGTTTATACATCTTCTTATGCTTCAAGTGCGGTCAGCGTGTTTGAACGTGATCTGCTAAGCGGCCAGTTGACTTACCGCAGCACTATTACCGGTGCAACAGCCGCATTCAGTGTTGATGTCAGCGGTGATGGTAAAAGCGTTTATGCCGCATCACCCACGGGAGGGAAAATCTTTGCTTATTCTCGTGATGCACAAACCGGAGCACTGACAGCGGTAAGTAATGTGGGGACAAATGGCGGTACCGCCGGTTTTGTTTCCGTCAGTGTCAGCCCGGATAGCAAGCATGTTTATGGTGTGGGCGGTAGTCCGAGCGGGCTGGTCGTATTCGAGCGTGATCAGGACACTGGCGATTTGACGGTACTGTTTGATTACAAAGATAATGTCGATGGTCATGCGCTTGGCCAGCAATATGGTCCTACTATCAGCCCGATCAAAAATATCGTCACCAGTGCCGATGGGCAATTTGTTTATGTCACTTCAACAGCAGATAATGCGGTTACCCTGTTCAGCAGAAATGCTACTACCGGAGAGTTAACCCAGGTTGCGGTTTATAACGATGGTATTAACGGAGTAGATGGTCTTCAGGCTGCTTCATCCGCCAAGCGTTCTCCGGATGGCAAACATTTATATGTCACCGGGCAAGGTGAAAACTCCGTAGCTGTGTTCAGTATTGACAGTGCAACCGGCGAACTGACGTATCTGGATAAGATGACAAATGGTGCCGGTGGTATTGAAAAGCTGGCCGGAGCCCGCAGCCTGGCGGTGAGCCCGGATGGCCGTTATGTGATGGTCAGTGCGATAACAGCCAATGCTCTTACTATATTTTCACGTAATGCTTCTACCGGTCTGCTGACATTGGATAGCGTAGTAAATAACGCTGAAAATAGCGTAACAGGCCTGAGTGGTCCTTCAGGAATGAGTACAGACCCGCTAAACCGCCATTTGTATGTTGCCGGTCAGTCGGCCAATTCTCTGGTTGTATTCTCTTTGCCAACACCAGCGGTAAGCCTGACAACAACGACAGCAACAGCTGAAGTTTCTGGACCTGCTGTAACATTGGATGATGCGTTATCAATTTTCGACTCAGACAGTACTCATCTGCTATCTGCAACCGTATCTGTCACCAGTGGTTTTATCAGCACCGATATGCTGGCAGCACAAACTGTAGCAGGTATCAGTGCATCCTATGATAGCGCTGCTGGCGTATTGTCATTAAGCGGCAATGCTCCATTGGCCGATTACCAAACCGTACTAAGAAGCCTGAGTTACCAGGCTGGTGCAGATAATTCCCTGGCAGTAGGAGAAAGCTCTTCAAGAACTATCGCTTTCTCGGTTACTGATACTGACAATAACACCAGCGCGCCTGCCATAATCACTGTTACGGTAGCAAAAACAGAAATTGAGCTGGTCACAGTAACTGCAACCGTTAGTGGTGAAGGTAGTATCACCCCAGCCAGCCAGACGATAGCTCAGGGTACGTCTGCTACATTTGTATTGACTCTGACTAACCCGGATGATTATGTCACTATCGGCGGTAGTTGTGCGGCTGTCCGTTCAGGCAATGATATTGTCACTGCTGCCGTATTAAGTGACTGCCAGCTGTCGGTATCGGTTTATCCGGCAACAGAAGTTGAGCAACCTGAAGATACGGCCATTCCTGCAAATGGTACAGTCAGTTTCCGTTTAAAAGGTGGCGCAGGTGACAAACAGGTGTCAGCGGTTGATTTACTGCGTGGTGGAAAACACAGCCATCTGTCAGATGATGCAGTACAAGCACTGCTAACCCAGCAGGCAGGAGGCAGCTACGTTTTCAGTGCCAGCCGTACTGGCCGTTACACTGTACGTTTTACTGATGCCGTATCTGGTGAGCCGGTAGAGCTGACTTTTGATGTTCTGCCTTATCTGGCTTTTACAGCCAGCAGTCAAAAGGCCCAAAAGGGACAGGATGCGATAGTCGGATTATGGCTGAGTGATGAGCCGATTGACTATCCGGTTACGGCTACCCTGAGTGGGCAAGGTATTACCTTGCAGCAAACCACTATTAAACTGAAAGAAGCGGATAATCTGCGCCAGACTCAGACAGTCAGTACTGGCAGTGACATCAGTGCAGCAACTGTGCAACTGATAAAATCTGACTCAGCGTTAATCGGTACGCCTGCTGTTCAGCAATTACATTTACAAGATACTCCGGTAACGTTGCCCGTTAGCATCAGCGCCTGGCAGAGCGGTGAGAAAACCCGGGTAGTGACTCAGACTGGCGGGTTGGTAACGCTGGAAGCCAGCGGTATTGCAGACAGCTACCAGTGGCAGGTGTCAGATATTACGCTGCAGGCTGACGGTAAT
>CAZXTH010000285.1:0-4823 GCA_964643585.1 uncultured Pseudoalteromonadaceae bacterium | reverse complement strand
TAAATTATCAGGCGACCATTTCGTCTTTTTTCGCGGTGCTGGCTGTTTCTGACAGGCGTTTATCTGCAGGCAGATCTGCCGGGTCAAAATCATCAACATTAATAGTATGCAAGCGGCCTTTTTCTGCAATCCGCAGTTTTTCTGCTTCTGCTTCGGTAATTGCCTTCAGCTCCAGCCCCAGATCGGCTACTTCATTCAGGCGGAAGAACGGTAACCGTTTGCCGGCTGCTTTTACCACTTTATCGAAGATAGGTTCTGCAGCCAGAATATCCAGTAATGTTTGTTCCAGCAGGCCCAACTGATTATTGGGTTCATTTGTCAGGTACAAGTGGTGCCCTAAACGTGAACGGGCTTCTCCCGGAGATTGCATAATACGGGCAACCTGATGATCCGTAATATCAGAAGGACGGCGTAAAGTACGCCCCCACGGAAATACAATACGTTTCAGTACTGCAGCAACAGCCCTGCCAGGGAAGTTAGCAAACAGCTCATCCAGCGCGACCTGAGCACGGTAAAGATTGTCTTCACAGGCCCATTGTACCAGCGGCAGATCCTGAGCCGGCCGGCCTTCATCGTTATAGCGTTTCAGTACGGCAGATGTAATGTACAGCATGCTCAGAATATCCCCCAGACGGGCTGAAATACGCTCGCGGCGTTTCAAATCTCCGCCCAGTGTGCCCATAGCTACATCTGACATCAGCGCCAGTGCAGCACTGAAACGGTTCATCTGCTTGTAGTAGCGTGCTGTTTTATCGCTGAATGGTGCTGCACTGAAGGCTCCTCCTGTTACCGACAACCATAAGGTTCTGAAGAAATTACTGATAGCAAAACCGATATGGCCGAATAATGCTTTATCAAATGCGGTAACTGCAGCTCTGATATCATCCTGCTGGGCGGCATCCAGCTCAGCCAGTACATAGGGATGGCAACGGATTGCACCCTGACCATAAATCATCATATTACGAGTCAGGATATTAGCTCCTTCCACGGTAATGGCTACCGGCGCTCCCTGATAACCACGGGCCAGATAGTTGTTCGGGCCCATACAAATGCCTTTTCCGCCATGGACATCCATAGCATCAATAATCGCCTGACGCATCCGCTCAGTCATGTGGTACTTGGTTATCGCAGAGACAACTGAGGGTTTTTCGCCTAAATCTATAGCGCCGACAGACATGGAAGTTGAAGCATCTGCCATGTAAGCGTAGCCACCAATCCGGGCCATAGCTTCTTCCACACCTTCCATTTTACCTATAGGTAATTTGAACTGGCGGCGAATACGGGCGTAGGCTCCTGTTGCCATGGCGACAGCTTTGATACCACCGGTACTGTTAGATGGCAGAGTAATTGAACGACCAACAGACAAACATTCAACCAGCATACGCCAGCCCAGGCCGGCCATTTTGGAGCCACCGATAATGTAATCCAGTGGTACGAAAATATCTTCGCCCTGTGTCGGGCCATTCTGGAAGGGCACATTCAATGGGAAATGACGGCGGCCAATTTTTACCCCCGGAGTATTAACCGGGATCAGCGCGCAGGTAATACCCAGATCTTCTTTATCTCCGAGTAGTTTTTCCGGGTCGTATAACTTAAATGCCAGGCCCAGTACGGTAGCGATAGGAGCAAGTGTGATATAGCGCTTATTCCAGGTCAGGCGCATACCGACAATTTCTTTTCCTTCCCACTGACCTTTACAGATAATACCTGTATCAGGAATAGCGCCTGCATCAGAACCTGCCTCCGGGCTGGTAAGTGCAAAGCATGGCACTTCAAGGCCTTTTGCCAGACGGGGTAAATAATAGTTTTTCTGCTCAGGTGTGCCGTAATGCTGCAGTAATTCACCCGGGCCAAGAGAGTTAGGCACGCCCACCGTACTGGATAAAATCATGCTTTTACTGGTCAGTTTTTGCAGTACGCAGGATTGGGCATAAGCGGAGAATTCCAGACCACCATATTCTTTTTTGATGATCATGGCAAAGAAGCCTTTGTCTTTCAGGTACTGATAAATTTCTGGCGGCAAATCGGCTCTTTCGTGGGTGATGTGCCAGTCATCGGTCATTGCCAGTAATTCTTCTACCGGACCTTCCAGAAAGGCTTTTTCTTCAGCACTCAGGCGTGGCACTGGGAAGTTATGTAATTTTTGCCAGTCAGGTGCCCCGCAGAATAAATCACCTTCCCACCAGGTGGTCCCTGCATCTATAGCATCTTTTTCAGTGCTGGACATTTCCGGCATGATTTTACGATACAGTTTCAGTAAAGGCCGGGTCAGACAGCGCTGACGGATGATGCCGATATTCAGCGGCAGGGCGATAATCAGAAATACTGCCCAACTGATGATGCCAACAGTTCCGGCAAAGCTGGCTACACCCAGTATGAGAGCAAGTACTGCAGTAAACATAATTAAACTGGCGCGGTAATAAGCCATGATGCCAATGGCAGCGAACAGTAGGATACAGAGAATCAGAACATCCATTATTATCTCCTGGTTAGAGGTCAGACCACTAAACCGCTAGGGTAAAATGGTTCTAATAAAGTTTCAAGTGTTCTGTACAGAGCTTGATAAACTTATTGTAAAGTTATGTTGCAGCTTTTAGTCTTAAGCATAGTCCTTCAGCGCATGATGTCATGCCTTTCTTAACTAATCTGGTGCACAGGGCGCACAATGTGTGAATTACTTGGTATGTCGGCCAATGTTCCGACAGATATCTGTTTCAGTTTTAAAGGGCTGAAAGAACGTGGTGGCCGTACCGGGCCACATAAAGACGGCTGGGGTGTCGCATTCTATGAAAACAAAGGAGTATGTACCTTTAAGGATGCTTTACCAAGCCACCAGTCAGAAATTGCCAGACTGGTATCGGACTATCCGATAAAAAGTACAGCAGTGATTGCTCACATCCGCCAGGCTAACCGTGGCCGGGTAGGGCTGGAAAATACTCACCCGTTTACCCGTGAATTATGGGGACGCTACTGGACCTATGCTCATAACGGGCAGTTGCATAATTACCTGCAGCTACCGGTGTCGCGCTTTGTTCCGGTAGGTACGACGGACAGTGAGCGGGCTTTTTGTTACCTGATGAGTGAGCTGGATAAACGTTATCCGAAAAAGCCAGCCAGCCGTAAAGCAGCGTTTCGCTTTATACAGTATAAAGCGAAAGAACTGCAGAAGCTGGGAGTGTTTAATATGATGCTGACTGATGGCGAATATCTGCTGTGTTACTGCACGACCAAATTGCACTGGATTACCCGCCGGGCACCGTTTGGTATGGCCAGATTATCGGATGTTGATGTAGATATTGATTTCAGCAGGGAAACAACACCGAATGATGTGGTGACGGTGATAGCAACAGAGCCACTGACCAATAACGAACAGTGGCATAAAATGCAATCGGGCCAGAGCCAGTTATTCCGCTACGGAGAGTTACTTGACTGAGTGTCTTGCAGCTGCAGTTTATGCAGCTGCACATCAAATTGCTCAACGTTATTCTCGCCACGCCACAGCCTGACCAGCATATAGTTCAGCTCTGGTGCTACCCAGGCATAAATTTGCTTGTCTGCGCCTTCTTCTATTCTGGCAATCCGTAATGTCCGCAAATTGCCATAAGGCAGAGCCAGCAGCTCTTCTGCAACGACTTTATAATGATACAGCTTACTGTCACCATGGCGGTTAAGTACATTGTACGAGAACTCGGTTTTTCCTGTTGCCAGATCCATCGCCAGTTGCTGGTGATAACTTAGAGGGTCGAGCCAGTTATCCTGCCATTCGGTGACTTTGAGTTCTTTTTTCTTACCAACCCGCAGCTCTTTTTTTGCCGGGTCCATTAATAGTTCGTAGTGACGGTTAGGGCCGGTACCTTTACGCTGCATCAGATAGTGAAAGGGTTTCAGCTGTCCATCCTCTACTATGAAGTCTGATGTTTCTGATCTTTTATCAGAGAAAATCAACCAGCTGATATCGCTGCTATAACCTAATTGATAGTGATCTCCCTGCGTTTTCAGATAGCGCTGGGCTTCACCATGTTTTTTGCCATCGCGGTAAACCAGATAATCGGCTACAAAAGGCTGAAGCTGCAAAGAAATGCTTTCGGCAGGTGTTTGCTCAGAGAAGGCCGGAGTGGCGAGCAGTGTTACAAATAAAAATGACGTCAGGTGACGCCATTTAAGTTTCATCTTCATCATCGTTGGCATACCCGTTAGGTGACAGTAACTGACCATCTAACCATGCCTGATCATGCTGCTGTTGTAAACGGTTTTGGCAAAACCAACGGATAGCCAGCGGATAAATAAGGTGTTCTTGCTCATGTACGCGTTCGGCAACAGTTTCAGCGTCATCACCTGGGAAAATAGGTACTTTAGCCTGTAATATTACCGGACCGCCATCCAGTTGCTCTGTAACGAAGTGCACACTGCATCCATGTTCGGTATCACCGGCTTCAATGGCCCGCTGATGCGTACCAAGGCCCTGATATTTGGGTAACAGGGAAGGATGAATATTCAACAGCCGTCCATGATAGTGCTGTACAAAAGCGGGTGTCAGTATTCGCATAAAACCCGCCAGTACTATCAGATCCGGTTCATAACTGTCTACCGCAGCAATCAGAGACTGGTCATATTGCTCACGGCTTTTGTGACCACGGTGACTGACAACCTGACAGGCAATACCCGCTTCGGAAGCGCGGGTCAGCCCGTAAGCACTGCTTTTATTGGAAATGACAGCCTGTACTTTTCCAGGAATAAGCCCACTGCTGCAGGCATCAAGAATAGCCTGCAGGTTAGAACCACTGCCAGAAATCAGTACTACGATAGATTTCATGGCCAGCCTT
>CAZXTH010000284.1:0-4847 GCA_964643585.1 uncultured Pseudoalteromonadaceae bacterium | reverse complement strand
CCGCTGGTGTGTACTGAGCAATCAATCACTGAAAAAGGATTAAAGGCCTGACTGATTTGGGTTTCAGTGGAAAGTGCGTTACCCTGTAAAGGAAACGTAGTCCACTCTAACTTAAAATAAGGTTGATTTATGTTTAACAAGTGCAGTCTGGCGCTGGCTACTGCAGTTGCGTTATGTTCAAACACTGTTTTTGCGGATAACCCTGAGAATATTCAACAACAACTTGCCGAGCTTAAAGCTCAGATTGCAGCACTGGAAGCTAAACTGCAGCTGATGCAGCAACAGCAAACCACCGCGGCCCAACCTAAACCTGTTGCCAAGCCTGAAGAACCTGAAAAGCAAGATGGAATAAGGCTTGGTGGTGCTATCAGAACCAATTACAGCCATACTTCTTATGATGACGGTAATAAAAACCGTGGCGGTGATTTCGATTTTGATATTTTTCGCCTTAATCTGAGCGGCAATATTGGTGATGTATTACTGAATGCCGAAATCCGCTTCTTTGATTATATGACGGCAGTAAAATATGCCTACGTTGGCTATCAGTTTACTGATGACTGGCAGGTACAGGCTGGGATTACCCAGGTTCCTTTCGGCAACTGGCCTTACAATTCTCATAATTACTTTTTCAGCACCAATTATTATCTCGGACTGGAAGATGACCATGATCTCGGCGTGTTGTTTAAACGGCAGCTTGCAGATAACTGGCAACTGGATTTAGGTTTCTTTAAAAATGATGAACTGGGTGGTGTTGATGGTTTTGTCAGTGACCGTGCAGATCGTTATTCCTATGATGTTGTTGGGCTGCGCCCGGTTGGGGAAGACATTTATGGCGATATTACTCAGCCGGTGGGTGAATATAATACCTTTGCCGGTCGTTTTGCTTATCACCTGCAACACGGTGAACTGAAAACTGAAGTAGGTGTTTCCGGCCTGGCTGGCGGGTTGCATGACGGGCAACGCCGTGCAGGCAGTTATAACGCCTGGGCATTACACCTGAACAGCCATTATCAGCGCTGGAACCTGCAATTACAGCATACTCAGTACCAATACCGGGTGGATGGTATTGATCGTATGGCGGTAGGTGCCTATGCATTCTTCGATTCTATAGCGGCAGAAGCTAAGTCTGCCACCCTCAATCTGGCGTATAGTCTGCCGGTAGAATGGGGCCCGGTGACGGGACTGAAGTTCTACAACAACTACGGGCTGGTGTACGACAAATCTGACGATACTGCTAATACCATGATGAATATAACGGGCTTTTCAGTGGCAGCTGGCGGCCTTTTTACCTATTTTGATCTGGTGCATGCCCGTAATCAGCCGTTTATTGGCGGCAGTATGGCGGGTGACAGCAGCGAAACTGAGCGGCGTTTTAATATTAATCTTGGTTATTATTTTTAATAAACAGCTCCGGTATATCCTGCTAAATCAGGTAGCGGTTACCCTCTACCTGTTGCAGGAGCAAGGAGAATAACTAAAACATCAAATATCAACTGACTCTACAGAACAGCAATGTCGCTCACTTGCCGTACAGGTGAACAACATTGCGTTTCTTTCAGGGCATTTTGCAATGGGAAAACAGCATGAGCGAAAAGAAAGATCCGATGATTCCGGACGGCGAAGTTAATCCGATAGATACCGATTATCAGATTGGGCAGGATAATATTATTGTTAAGGTCGGCCCCTTTGGCCTTGATATCCACAACCGGGTATTTCTGGTTGCGGGAGTGGGGGTAATACTGTTTGTGGTGTTAACTCTGGCATTTCACCGCCAGGCAGAACCGTTATTCAGCAGTATGCGGCTCTGGCTAACGGGTAATTTAGACTGGTTCTTTATTTCTGCGGCCAACATTTTTGTTGTGCTGTGTCTGGTACTGATTGTTTCTCCGCTGGGGCGTGTCCGGCTTGGAGGTACAGAGGCCCGCCCGGATTACAGTTATCTTGGCTGGTTTTCGATGCTGTTTGCTGCCGGCATGGGGATAGGGCTGATGTTTTATGGCGTTTCTGAGCCGTTGTCGCATTTCAATACGTCGGTTACCGGCCCTATAACTGAAAATGGGATCCGGACAGATCTGGCTCCGCTTGGCGGTGCAGCAGATGATCCTGCTGCCGCTGCACGGTTGGCGATGGCTGCGACGATTTACCACTGGGCACTGCATCCGTGGGCCATTTATGCCATTCTGGCGCTGGGGCTGGCCTTATTCTCCTTTAATAAGGGGTTACCGCTGACTATCCGTTCTATTTTTTATCCGCTGCTGGGTGAGCGTATCTGGGGTTGGCCTGGTCATGTCATCGATATTCTGGCTATTTTTGCCACCTTGTTTGGCCTGGCAACGTCGCTTGGGCTGGGTGCTTCACAGGCCGCGGCCGGTTTGCATCATTTGTTTGATTTACCGGTAGGGACGACCACAGAACTGATTCTGGTAGTGGTGATTACATTGATAGCGTTGTTTTCAGTGGTATCCGGGCTGGATGCCGGTGTAAAACGGCTATCAGAAATCAATATGATTCTGGCGGGTCTGCTGCTGTTATTTGTGATTATTGTCGGGCCAACACTGGTATTACTGACCGGTTTCTTTAGTAATTTGCTGTCTTACCTGCAATATCTGCCTGCGTTGGCAAATCCGGTGGGCCGTGAGGATACTGGTTTTGCGCAGGGCTGGACGGCATTTTACTGGGCATGGTGGATTAGCTGGTCGCCGTTTGTCGGCATGTTCATTGCCAGGGTATCGCGTGGGCGCAGTGTGCGCGAATTCCTGATTGCGGTACTGATTATTCCGTCGCTGGCCTGTGTATTATGGATGACCGTATTTGGCGGCGTGGCGATTCATCAGTTGGTTGAGGAAGGCTACCAGACGGTAGTGTCTTCTGAACTACCGTTACAGTTGTTTGCCATGCTGGAGCACTTGCCTCTGGCCAGCATTACCTGCTTTCTGGGCATTATTCTGGTCGTGGTATTTTTTGTAACATCGTCAGATTCCGGCTCACTGGTGATTGATGCTATCGCAGCCGGAGGCAAAGTGAATGTTCCCATTCCGCAGCGGGTGTTCTGGTGTACTTTTGAAGGGCTGGTTGCGGTAGCACTTTTACTTGGCGGTGGGTTGATAGCACTACAGGCTATGGCGGTTTCTACCGGGTTCCCGTTTGCTATTGTGTTGCTGGTAGCCTGCGTGGCTGTGGTAAAAGGGCTGAGTGATGAACCCCGGCCCGCCTGACACGGAATAACAGAAGCGTGGAAATAGAACAGATTGAGATTCTGGAGTTTCTTAAACGGCATTCACCGTTTAAACAGCTGTCGGAAGAAGAACAGACACTGATAGCGACTCAGGTTGAGGTTGGGTATTTTAAAGCTGGCTCACAGATCCTGGCGTTGAATCAGCCGCTGGATGCGTTGCATCTGATCCGCAGTGGCGCTGTGGAAACATTTCGGCGTACCGGTGAACTATACAACCGCCTGAGTGAAGGTGGCATTTTTGGTGAGCAGGGGTTGCTGCGGGATAAAAAAGTCCATTTTCCGGCAACTGCGCTGGAAGATACGCTGATTTATTTTATACCTGCTGTGCTGTTCGGACAGTTATTCGACAGTAACGATGCTTTTGCCGACTATGTGGAAGTGAGCGATAGCGAACGGCGTAAGAATGCAGGCCGTAACCGCGATGCTAACCAGCTGATGACATCCAGAGTCAGTGTGTTGCTGGGGAAGCCGCCGGTTACTGTACCGGCTGACAGCTCTGTCCGTGATGCTGCTTTACGTATGCATGAGGAAGGGGTTTCTTCACTGCTGATTATGCCGGCAGAGAGTTCCGCCGGGCAGGAGGGAGTAGCTGGCATTATTACTGATCGCGATCTCCGTAACCGGCTGGTTGCCCAGGGGCTGCCATACAGCACGCCTGTCACAGAGATTATGTCGTCTGATTTAATTACGATTGAGCATCACCAACTGGTGTTCGAAGCTATGTTGCTGATGTTACGCCATAATGTGCACCATTTGCCGGTATTAAGGCACGGCCAGCCGGCCGGTATTATCGGTATCGCAGATATTATCCGTTATGAATCGCAGAACAGCCTGTTTGTGGTCAGTAGCATTTTTCGTCAGAACAGTATTGAAGAACTACAAGCGCTGGTGCCGGATGTCCGTTCCTGTTTTGTTCGAATGGTCAATGAAGATGCCAATTCGCAGATGATTGGTAATGCGATGGCCGTAATTGGCCGTAGCTTTAAACAACGTCTGCTGGAACTGGCTGAAGAAAAACTGGGGCCACCGCCTGTGCCATATTGCTTTGTGGCATTAGGCTCTATGGCTCGTGATGAGCAACTGATTGTGACAGATCAGGATAATGCCCTGATTCTGGATGACAGTTTTAATCCGAAAGAACATGACCATTATTTTGCCAGGCTGGCTGCTTATGTTTCTGATGGGCTGGCTGCCTGTGGTTATACCTATTGTACCGGTAAAATTATGGCAACCAATCCGCAATGGCGGCAACCATTAAAAGTATGGAAAGCGTATTTCACAGACTGGATTAACAATCCGACACCGCAGAAACTGCTGAACAGTAATATCTTCTTTGATTTGGATGGCGTCTGGGGAAAGGTTGCCTGGGCTGAACAGTTAAATGGTCTGATTCTGCATCAGGCCCGGCGTAGTCCGAGGTTTCTGGCATGTATGGTGCGTAATGCGCTCAGCCGTACTCCGCCTTTGGGTTTTTTCAAAAACTTTGTAATGGAAAATGACGGCCGTCATAATAATTCGCTCAATATTAAGCGCCGGGGGACAGCTCCACTGACAGATCTGATCCGGGTGCATGGGTTGGCAGTGGGGTCAGCATCGCGTAATTCATTTGAAC
>CAZXTH010000283.1:4321-4857 GCA_964643585.1 uncultured Pseudoalteromonadaceae bacterium | reverse complement strand
ATTATCCTGATTGTCAGCAGGTAGCTGGTGACGATAACGCCCTGTGACAGTAAGGTTTAACTGCGGCTGTTCACTATAAATTTCCAGTACATCCCCAAACAGCTCGCCGGAGACCGGCTCAAAAGCCGCCCCCAGAATATCAAACCCGACCGAGAAATTTCCTGTTGAGGCCGGAGCAAAATACCGCCTTACCGGTTGGGAAGGCAGTTGAGTGTATGGTTGAGAGTTCTGCTGCATAATCATTACACCTGTTGCTGCCAGCTTAAAGTACGCATAATGTCGCTGAATACTCCGGCAGACGTTACTGCTGCACCGGCACCATACCCTCTCAGTACAAAAGGAATCGGCTGATAATAATGGGTATAAATTGCCAGAGCATTTTCACCGTCTTTCACTTTAGCCAGTGGATGCTCTGCCGGGAGCTCCTGAATTGACACCCGGCATTTTCCATCCCGGATTTCACCAATATATCGTAATACCTTTCCCGACACCCTGGCCGCTTCAATGCGCTGTCGAAACAGCTGATCAACCGTATG
>CAZXTH010000283.1:0-4311 GCA_964643585.1 uncultured Pseudoalteromonadaceae bacterium | reverse complement strand
CAGGCGCGCCATAAAACTCTCTGTATCGCCCCCCGAATCAAAATCGGCAGGCAATACCGGTTCAACATCAACTTGCGTCAACTCCAGAGCCATACCTGCTTCACGGGCCATAATTAAAAGTTTACGAGCTACATCCATACCTGATAAATCATCACGCGGATCCGGCTCTGTAAACCCCATAGCTCTGGCTTTGGCTGTGACTTCAGATAAGCTGACACCGGCTTCCATTTCACCAAAAATATATGACAATGAGCCAGACAGAATACCTTCAAATGCTTGTAATTGATCACCTGCATTCAATAGCCCCTGCAAAGTATCAATCACCGGTAACCCCGCACCGACTGTCGTTTCATAAAGAAACCGGCGCCGCTGTAGCTGAGCGGCCTGACGCAATTGCTGGTAATATGCCATAGAAGCTGTATTGGCTTTTTTATTTGGCGTAACCACATGAAAACCCGCAGCCAGAAAGTCGACATACTGTGCAGCAATCTCTTCTGAACTGGTACAATCAACCAGCACCGGATTAATTAAGTGCTGTTCCTGTACAAAATGCTGCAATTCTGCCAAAGAAAATTTTTGCCTGGCTTCAGGTAGCTGTGACGGCCATTGTTCAAGATCAATTCCCTGACTGTTCAGCAACAGGCCTTTGCTATTAGCAATACCATATACTTTCAGCCTGACCTGGCGCTCATGCAAAAATTGTTGCTGGCGCCGGATTTGCTGCAATAGTTCACTACCGACAACACCGCATCCCACCAAAAAGACATCAATGCTCATTGACTGACTAAAGAAATTCTCATGGCAAACTTTCACTGCATCCTGACAGGATGACTGCTCAACTACAGCAGAAATAGAGCGTTCACTACTATCCTGTGCAATCGCCACTACATTAACGCGGGCCTGGGCAAGAGAAGCAAAAAACCGTGCTGCAACTCCACGGTGCTGGCGCATACCATCACCAACCAGACTGACAATCGCCATGTCCGGCTGTACAGCTAATGGCCGCAGCAGGTTAGTTTGCAGCTCAAGCTCAAACTCCTGTTCCAGAGCTTTACGGGCCTTATTCAAATGCAGCTGCGGAACACAAAAACTGATACTGAACTCTGACGATGACTGTGTGATCAGGTTTACAGAAATTTGTGCTCTGGCCATAGACGCAAATACCCGGCTGGCCATACCAACAACGCCCTTAAGACCAGGACCTGATACCGTTATCAATGCCAGATGTTCTAGGCTGGAAATTCCTTTAACTAACGCCGAGCCATCTCCTGCAACATCAATACAGGTGCCGGGAGCAGCTGGGTTAAGCGTGTTTTTGATATAACACGGGATCTGATAACGGGCCAGCGGGCCAATAGTTTTGGGATGCAAAACTTTTGCGCCAAAATAAGACAGCTCCATCGCCTCATCATATGATAAGCGATCTATCAGTCTGGTTTGTTTAACCTGCCGGGGATCAGCGCTATAAACACCATCGACATCTGTCCAGATTTCACAGGCTGATGCCCGGATAGCCGCAGCAACAACCGCAGCGGAATAGTCAGAGCCATTACGGCCAAGTAAACAGGTTTCTCCCTGAGCATTACTGGATACAAAACCGGCAATCACATAGATTTGTGCCGGCCGGGCGGCAATAGCCTGCGGCAAAGTGACTTCCGATGCTGCAATATCAGCCGTAGCATTAAGATAATCACCGCTGCTTTTTACGGTTTCAATGGCATTCAGTAACACTACTTGTTGCTGACGACATCCCAGTATTGCCGTCATAAGGGCTACACTGAACTGTTCGCCCAATCCAAGGATCTGGGCTTTGATATGGTCAGGGCAATAACGTAGTAACTGAATGCCCTGCAGCTGTGCGCTGAGCTGTTCCAACTGCTGATCGATTAACAGCTGAACCTCTGTAACCCGTTGTTCTGTCAAAGCAGAAGCCGCTTCAGTCAGCAACTGATGATAACGTTGCTGTAACTGCTGTAATACTGTCAGATAATCTGAGCCCAGATAAGCCAGATCCGTTAACTCAACCAGTGTATTGGTAACCCCTTGCGGTGCTGATAATACCAGACAGACTTTTTCTGATACCGCTTGCTGTTGCACAATATGCGCAACTTCGCGGAACCGGTCGACCGATGCCAGTGACGATCCACCAAACTTAAGCACTCTCATTTTTTACTCCTTGCGCACATAATTAACTGAATGGTCAGTTACCGCAAAACTCTGGTTAAAGCAGCATAAGGCTTTCAGAAACTGCTGTAGTTACAACGCTTCCGATAACCCAAAAAAAAGGCCCGTGACATTTGAGGTCACGGGCCTTTTACAGACAACACACCGCCGACCTCCTACCCCGCAGGGAAGGTGGTAATAATAATGGTGGTAGTGAGTGCTGTTGTTTTTATATTCATAGTATGTTCAATATGCACAGACTTTTAGACGTCTGTCAATCTTTTCTTGTTTATATAATGCCGTACTGTCGCATCACTTTATGCAATTTTTCCTGGCTAACCGGTTTAGGGATAAACGCCAATGCTCCGAGCTGTAACACCCGGCGTTGCATCTCAGGTTGTATATCTGCAGATACCACAATGACCAGACTATTCATCTGCTCTTTTTTAAGTACTTCCAGTACGCCTATACCGTCCAGTTCAGGCATGGTAAGGTCAAGAAAAAGTACCCCTATATCCTGTGTTCTTAGCAGCTTCAGAGCTTCCAGTCCGTTAGATGCTGTAAACAGTTCAGCATCAAAGCCTGTTGGCAGTGACTTTTTCAGCTGACTGCGAGCTACCAGTGAATCATCACAAATCAATGCAGTTATAGCCATGGACTGTAGCCTGTATTGTAATACTGTGGTTCAATTAACGCTCAGTTGAAAAATATATACAGTCGCTTCTTATAAAGCAATAAGCGGACTATAACTATACAAGTAGGTTACAGATTATACTGCAATAACCGTTACCGTTTCTGTAACAGGTAAGCCGTTAACATAAATCCGCAACGCCTATTTTCAAATATCAGCTTATTCGCTAAGGTAGCACCATAATGGTACAACTGTGTGACAACAAGGAAATGACATGCAGCAAAAAAGCTTATCCCGTAAGCTGCTGACTCAGGTTTTATCGGTTTATTTTATCCTGACGTTCATTGTCACACTCGGGCAGATTGTTGCTGAATATTTTAATACCAAAAACCATATCAATGGTGAGCTTGAAACCCTGCAACAAACCTTCTCCGGCAGCCTGACCAGAGCTATCTGGGAACTGAATACCCAGCAGGCGTTGATTATTGCCGATGGCCTGCTCAGTATCCCGGCAATAGAAGGCATCATTGTACGTGATGACAGCGGAGCCGTAATTACCCAATTAGGGCGTTATATTGATATCCAGGAACGATTCAGTAACCAGTTGGTACGTGAAGGATTACGCCTGACAGAGCAGCAATCCGGTTTATTTGGCTATACTTTTCCACTGATCTTTGAATTCTCCGGCCGGGCTACCCAGGTTGGTGATGTCACATTGTTCTCCAGCAGAGCCGTTGTTATTGACCGGATTAAAATTGGCATTTACTTTCTGGTTGGGAATGCCATTCTAAAAACGACTTTTCTTATCATCCTGTTTTTACTTGCTTTCCGTAAACAATTAACCACCCCTCTCACAGAGCTTACCCAGCAGGTAGAAGAATTAGAGCTGGACCACCTGGAAGGCACCAGAGTTGAAGTTCCTGCAGACAGCGCGGCAGAACTCAGCATTATGGCTGATAGCTTTAACGGGCTGATTGACCGTGTACAGGAATATCAGGGACAACTGGAAACGACCCAGAAACAACTGTTGCAATCCAACGAAAAGCTGGACCAGCAAAATCTGATGCTGGAGCAGGAAGTTGCCCGTAAAACATCCGGCCTCAGCCAGGCAATGATGAACCTGCAACAGCAAAAGCAGGAACTGGAAACCAAACAACAAACCCTGCGCGAAGAAATTGAACGCCGCCGCCATACCGAAGAAGCCTTACGCAGTAAACAAAGCGAGCTGGAACGCTTGGTAGATGATCTGAAACTGGCACAGGATCGCCTTGTTCAGTCAGAAAAAATGGCTGCGCTTGGTGGTCTGGTTGCAGGCATTACCCATGAAGTGAATACTCCGGTTGGTATCGGGGTAACAGCAACCAGCTTTCTGGCAGAAAAAATTAACGAGCTGACTAACAGCTATCAGGAGAAAACCCTGACTCCAAGAGCAATGGAGCAATTTCTTGAAGAAGCAGCGCAAAGCACAGCTCTGTTGCAGTCTAATTTAAGCCGTGCTTCAGAGCTTATTGCCAGCT
>CAZXTH010000282.1:0-4858 GCA_964643585.1 uncultured Pseudoalteromonadaceae bacterium | reverse complement strand
CGGGATTTTCTGGGTGGTTTTGGTTTTCATGGCGACAAAGCCCTTGAACCCTGCGCACCATTTTCCGGTGGTGAAAAAGCCCGCCTGGTGCTGGCCCTGATTGTTTACCAGCGCCCCAACCTGCTGTTGCTGGACGAACCGACAAACCACCTTGATCTGGAAATGCGGGAAGCTATCGTAATGGCTTTACAGGAATTTGCCGGGGCCATTGTTGTGGTTTCACATGACCGCCACCTGTTAAACAGCACGACTGACGAGTTTTATCTGGTCGCACATGGCAGTGTCACCCCCTTCAATGGTGATTTAAATGATTATTACCAGTGGCTGCAACAGGATAGCAGGCAACAGAATCAGAATTCTGATCTTGCCCCGGTCAGCAGCCAGACAAGGAAAGATCAAAAAAGGCTTGAAGCTGAATTGCGCAATGTGTTGCGCCCGCTCAAACAAAAACTGGAAAAGCTGGAGCAACAGCAGGAAACACTGACAAACCAGCTGGCACAACTGGAACAGCAACTGGCTGATCCGGATATTTATGATAACAGCCGCAAAGCTGAGCTGACCAATATACTCAGCCAGCAAAGCAAATGCCGGGCTGAACTGGACAACATTGAAGAAGACTGGTTTAACCTGCAGGACGAACTGGAACAGAAAACCAGCGGATTTTGGCAGCAAAATGGCTGAGCAGCTTACTTCTGAAACCCTGTGGCAATTCAGCCTGAAACTCTATCCTCAGGTTGAAGCACTGTGCCTGGAGTTACAGAACAGTTATGGCGCAAATATTAACTTACTACTATTACTGTGTTTGCTGGAACAGCAACAGCGCCCTATTGATCTTGCCGGATTAAACACTCTGCTCAGCAGCATTAAGGTACTGAACCAGCAATTTACCCTTCCTTTACGTCAGCTGCGCCTTAACAGCACAGGCAGTATGCTTCCACCTGCTATTGCTGGCGATCTGAAGAAACAGCTACTGGCAACCGAGCTTGAGCTGGAAAAACTGGAACAACAACAACTGGTTACTGCCTGCAACACCTTAAAAGAAGGCGACAATGATCCTCTGCAACTGTATCTTACATGGCTTAATGTAACTACCGGGCAGCAAGCGGTATGGCTGACAGAATTGCATCAGGCTTTAAAGGCAACATTTAAAAAATAAGAACATTATTAATGTTAATCAGTAGCTTACATTAACAATCATAAAACTTGATCTGTATCAGAACTGTACTACTGTACTATCGCTAAACTGCTCTCAGTGAAAAAACTGAGAGAGCATAACCATGAATCTGTGGCAGGAATTTATAAACGACCCGGTAATTTTTATTTCTTTTAGCGGGCTGGCAATAGTGATTGGCCTTTGTATCTTTTACGCAATTTACTTTGTCTATAAAGTGAGTAAAGCAACCCAGCAAGACACCGAATAAACTTCTGTGGTTAAATACGGGCCTGAGTGTAACAGTAACGCCGGGTAACCCTACCCGGCCAGGTAGCCCAGGTGGCATTGTGCAGCCCGAATTATCCGCAAATACCGGCAAGATGGAGCCGGGATCTTTTATTCCATTGTGGTATTTACGCAATGCCCACCTTCAGACCATTATGGCCAAATATCTGGCCCCGGTTTATCCCTACAACACACATGCAGAACAGTTCATTTTAGCTGATGGTGACTATCTGCAATTAAACTGGGCAGAAATACCACTTCCGGGCGACCAGCGCCCGCTGGTTTTGTTACTACACGGCTTAGGCGGCAGTTTATCCAGCCATTACATTCAGGGCATGCTGTTAGCTTGCCGTCAGCATAACTGGCCAGCTGTAGTCTTACATTTCCGGGGGTGTCACGGCACACCGAATAATCTGCCCAGAGCCTATCATTCAGGCGACACAGCTGATCTGGCTGCTGTGGCACAACAATTACAGCAACGCCACCCATTGATGCCAATCATTGCAGTGGGTTTTTCACTGGGTGGTAATGTACTGGTGAAATACTGTGGAGAGCAAGGCTCCAATTTACCGTTACACGCTGCAGTGGCAGTCAGTGCACCGCTGATGCTTGCAACTTGCTCTGAAAGAATCAGCAAAGGTTTCAGCCGGGTATACCAGCGTTACCTGCTAAATCAACTGAAGCAGGCCACAGCCGAGAAACTTTGCCGGTTTCAGCCATTCCCTGTACCGCTTACTCCGCAAAAACTGGCCACAATCAGCACACTGGAGCAATTTGATCAGCATTACACCGCACCGGTGCATGGCTTTGAAAATGCGCAGGACTACTATCAGCGTGCAAGCGGAAAGGCTTTTCTACGCCAGATTGCCATTCCGGCCTTGGTTATTCATGCTAAAGATGACCCCTTCCTGAGTACTGATGTTATTCCTTCAGCTGAAGAACTGAGCCCAACAGTACAATATCTGCTGACTGAGTATGGTGGTCATGTCGGGTTTATCGCCGGCCGAGGCCTGAAACCCCATTTCTGGCTAAGCCAGCGGATCTGTCAATTTATTCAGGAACAAACAACCCCATGATTATCCCCTATTCAGAGCTATCCCCGGAAACCCTGCAAAACTTGCTGGAATACTATGTTTTACGTGAAGGTACAGACTACGGTGATCAGGAAGTATCGTTACAACAAAAAGTAGAGCAGGTAAAAAAGCAGCTGTTAACAGGCGAAATTGTGATTACCTATTCAGAGCTGCATGAAACAGTTTCATTACAGCACCGGGATACCTTGTCGCTTTGAAGCCTGCAACACAGGCTTCAAAGCTGTCACACGTTATCAGCGGATATGCAGAATTGACTGTATTTTCTGATCTCCGGTCACTTCGATCTTCCGCCACGAGCTTTCATTGTTCAGGCTCTGCCAGCGGCGTTCTTCCTTAATGTAATTCCAGTCTTTATCATTCTGGAAAAAAACCTGAATACCGGTACCTTCAAGAATATTCAGAATTTCATTATCGTGGTAATTGTACTCATCAAAGTCGGTCAAGGCTTTCTGCGCCATTTCAGAATAGCAGCCACTCAATTCCAGCAATAAACGGTTAATTGCCGGGTCCAGGGCTGTAACATTCAGACCCAGTTTCTTCGCTTCCCGCAATGTAATCGGGTAACTATGCGAAGGGTAATTCGAGTTCAGATGTGTGCTGATCCGTAAGCACTCTTCATGTGAGTCAATATGATAAGACAGGATTTCCTGACAGATTTTGATAGATAAAGAGCTGGCCCGGTCAATTGCACCAATCACCAGTGGGTGCACATATTTAAAAATGTCACTGTACGGATTACCGTGATGGTCTTTAGCGCTGGAATTCCATAGTTGAATTAAGCGGGATAATTCATCCTGACTGACACTCACCCGGCGGTTATCTGTTTCATCGATAGGAGACAAATCATGGCGCAGAGAAGAATCGATAGCAGTCAGGTGGGCCAACGGTCCCATCTGGATCTGATTAGCTCCAAGGCAAATCATCGTTGCTGCAGAAGCGCATTCCAGCGGAATATAAGCAACCAGATCGGAGAAACGTTCGCGCAACATATTCACAATACGCAGTGCTGCCTCAACATCCCCACCGTCAGATTTAATAAAAATACCTGCTTTCCCGTCTGAGGCATTGACCTTTTCCAGGATCTCATACAAGGCAATGACATCATTATCGCAAACACTGCCGCGATTAGATGTCCAGTAAGTGATGAACTCACGGCCAGTCAGTTCGCTCAGGTGGCTTAATATTGCCTGTGTTTCTTCAAACAGTACCGGAGGTTGTTTTACAGTAACGTTCTTTTCTGTCATTTATTTCTCCATAAAACGAAAACAGGCTGCATATGCAGCCTGTGTAAAGTAATCATTTCTACTTCAATGGTGCCTTAACCACACACAGCTATACACTATTAATCACTATCTTATGAGGCAACTTCAGATAACAGAAAACGCTGAAAGCGGTACGCTACATCTTAAAGCAGGTTACATCCTGAAAGATATATCTTATACGATGCTACATAACTATTTCAGGCATAAAAAAACCAGAACCGGAGTTCTGGTTTTTAACAAACAGACGACAGACTTACAATTGTGGGCCTGCCGCAATCAGTGCTTTGCCTTCTTCGTTGTCAGTAAACTTTACAAAGTTATCGATAAAACGTTTGGCCAGATCACGGGCTTTATTATCCCAGTCTGCTGCATCGGCATAAGTATTACGCGGGTCAAGGATGCGGCTGTCTTCTACACCAGCCAGACTGGATGGAATAGCCAGATTAAAATAAGGCAACTGTACAAACTCAGCATTTTCGATACTGCCATCAAGAATCGCATCAATAATAGCGCGCGTGGCTTTTATCGAAATACGTTTTCCGGTGCCATTCCAGCCGGTATTCACCAGGTAAGCTTCTGCGCCGGAAGCCGCCATACGCTTACCCAGCACTTCAGCATATTGTGTTGGATGCAGGCTCAGAAACGCAGCACCAAAACAACTGGAGAATGTCGGTGTAGGCTCAGTAATACCACGCTCAGTACCAGCCAGTTTTGCAGTGAAACCTGACAGGAAATGATACTTAGCCTGATCTTTAGTCAGTTTGGAAACGGGCGGTAAAACACCAAAAGCATCTGCTGTCAGAAAGATAACTTTTTTAGCGTGGCCAGCTTTAGATACCGGGCTGACAATGTTATCAATATGATAAATCGGATAGGATACCCGGGTATTTTCCGTTTTTGAGCCATCGTTGTAGTCTACTTCACCGTCAGCCAGTACAGTCACGTTTTCCAGCAATGCATCACGGCGGATGGCATTATAAATATCCGGTTCATTCTCCTGCGACAGGTTGATGGTTTTTGCGTAGCAGCCGCCTTCAAAATTAAAAACAGCGTCATCCGTCCAG
>CAZXTH010000281.1:0-4868 GCA_964643585.1 uncultured Pseudoalteromonadaceae bacterium | reverse complement strand
CAGCAGCTACAGGTGCTGATGCAGCAGCAGACGTTGCGTTTTTTGCGTATAGAGCATGCTGGAGATCGCAATGCCCGGATTATCATCACACCACAACTTAGCCGGGCGTTAACCGCTGGCAGGCCGCCAATTATACTGGATGGTGTTACCGGTGAAATTTTGCAACAAGGCCCGGTAGTTACCAGCGGTGGCCGAGAGACGCAAAACCTGATGATTTCTTTGCATACCGGCCGTTTTGCTGCGCCGTGGCTGCGGTTCTTATTCTTTATTGCCGGGGTATCAGGCTGCTTTATGATCGCCACCGGCGCGATGATGTGGGCAACAAAGCTACGGCAGAAACTAAAAGGTGAAACATCGGTAGGGTTGTGGCTGGTTGATAAACTCAATGCGGGTACTTTTGCCGGTTTACCTATCGGGCTGGCTTGCTATTTTTATGCAAATCGCCTGATTCCTGCCTCATTACCACAACGGGCCGACTGGGAAATTGACAGCTTGTTTGCCGGCTGGGCAGTTATCACGCTTTTGATGCTATTCAGCAGCAGCCGTAAAGCCTGGGCCAGAATGTTTATGCTGACGGCAGCATTATATGCCTTGTTACCATTACTGAATGCCTGGACTTCTGGTTTTCATCTTTTTAATAATTTCTCGCGGCAACATTACCCACTGGCCGGGTTTGATCTGATGTTGTTAGTTATCGCTGCCGGATATGCAATAGCAGGTTACCGCCTGCGTAATAAAGCTATCGCAGAGGTGGCGTTGACTCGTAAAGAGGTATTGGCATGAGCAATCTGTTATCTTTCAGCAGCTGTTATATGGCTATGAGCTTATTGGCACTATCTTACTTTGGTCATTATCGGGCAGTGTTGCAGAAAACGCCGTCGGTAAATGAGCAGCGTGTATTGTCTGGAGCTGGCTGGTTGCTGCTTACTGCCAGCACCTGGCTATGTATTATGGCTGATGGTGTGGGTTACGGGCTGCTGGTATTACTGGGGCTTGTTGCCTTATGTTCGCTGATTATTATGATGCTAATCAGTTTCAGACCAGCCTGGCTGCCGGTCTCTATGCTGTTGGTACTGATAGGCGGACTGATCCCTTTATTCAGATAAAGGTAAGCCACTGACTTTGATGCGTTCCAGCTCGCAGTTGATCAAAAACTCCCAGCCTTCCAGATGCCGCTTGGCCTGCTCCAGGCTATATCCCCAGACATAAAGGCCATGGCCCCGTACCAACAAGGCAAAGTTCAGTGGTTGCTGCTGCCAGCGGCTGCGTACTTCTGCTGCCAGCGCCGGGATATCCTGTGTGTTATCAAAAATAGCCAGCGGGCAGGGGGTATCATGGCTGCTGTTACCACTGATTGCTTTTTGCATTTCATAACCATGAAAAATATAGCTGTTGCCGGAAATCAACCGGGAAAATACCGTGGCCTGTACAGAGTGGGTGTGTAATACCGCTTTAATGGCCGGATCTAACTGATAAATACAAGCATGTAAGGCTGTTTCGGCAGAAGGCGTGCCATGAATGCAGCTAAGTTGCTGCCCTTGCCAGCTGACAGGTAATAAATCCTGTGGGCTGAGCTCTCCTTTATCTTTACCGGATGCAGTAACAAGAGCACTGTTTTCCGTCTGACGCACAGAGAAGTTCCCGCCGGTAGCCGGTACCCAGTGGCGATTGGCAATCCATCTGCCCAATGCGCAGAGGGCGATTGCGGTAGGATTTAACTGGTGGATATTGGCTGTGTTATTCATTTTTGATATACGTTCTTACGTTTAGATGTCTATACATAAAGCTGTCGGAATGATAGCATCGATGCAGGTTTTAGCAACTTTTTCTTACATTGTAACGATGCAGCTGAACAGTAAATTGCCTAACACAGGAACAACTATTTTTACCCGCATGTCGTTGCTGGCTCAGCAGCATCAGGCAATAAATCTTTCACAGGGATTCCCTGACTTTCCGGTGAACAATTTCCTGCTGCAACAGTTGCAGCAAGCTAGTATGCAAGGGTTTAACCAGTATGCACCTATGGCGGGCATTCCGGTATTGAGAGAAGCCATCGCCGGACTGGTGCAGCAATGTTATCTGCGGCAGGTAAATGCGGAACAGGAAATTACCGTTACCTCCGGTGCAACAGAAGCGTTGTTTGTGGCGATTCAGGCTGTTGTTCAGCCAGGTGACGAAGTGATAGTGTTTGATCCTGCCTATGACAGTTACGCTCCGGCAGTTGAACTGGCCGGAGGAAAAACCGTTCACCTGGCGCTACAGGCGCCGGATTTCCGGGTAGACTGGCAGCAGGTAGCTGCAGCCGTAACGGCAAAAACCCGGTTGATTATTGTTAATAGCCCGCATAACCCTACGGGGTCAGTTTTCAGTAAAGAAGACTGGTTACAGTTGCAACAACTGGTACAGCAATATGGCCTTTGGTGTATTAGTGATGAAGTGTATGAGCATATGGTGTTTGAGCAACCAGCCAGATTCAGTGCTAATAGTTTTGACGCACTGGCCGCTCGCAGCTTTGTTATATCCTCCTTTGGTAAAACCTTCCATGTAACCGGCTGGAAACTGGGGTACTGTGTTGCGCCTGCTGCTTTGACGGCAGAGTTTCGCAAGATTCATCAGTATGTCACTTTTTCCAGTTTTACCCCGGCACAACATGCGGTTGCCGCTATGCTTAAGGAGCAACCGCAGCAGGTTAGTGGCTTGGCTGATTTTTATCAGCAGAAGCGGGATTTGTTTGCTGCGGCTTTGCAGCACAGCAAGTTATCATTATTACCGTGCCAGGGAACCTATTTTCAGCTGGCAGATTACAGTGCAATCAGTAGTCTGCCTGATACGGCGTTTTGTGACTGGCTGACAATTAATCATAAAGTGGCTGCTATTCCGTTATCGGTGTTTTATCAGGCTCCGCCAGAACAGCGGATTGTCCGTTTTTGTTTTGCCAAAACATCTGACACGCTTAATGCTGCTGCGGAGGTACTATGCCGGTTGTAAAGGTGGCGGTAATTCAGTCAGAGCTTATCTGGCAGAACAGTACACAAAACTTACAGCAGTTCAGTGACAAACTGGCTGGGCTGCAGGTTGATTTAGTGGTCTTACCGGAGATGTTCAACACCGGGTTCTCAATGCAAAGTGAGCTGATTGCTGAACCTGAAAACGGCCCGGCAGTGCAGTGGCTGCAGAAAACGGCTGCCCGCTTGAATGCAGCTGTCTGCGGCTCTGTCGCTACACAAACGCCCCAAGGGCCAGTAAACCGGCTGTGGTTTTTTACTCCTGACGGACAGAGTTCTTTTTATGATAAAAAGCATTTGTTCCGGATGGGTGGTGAACATAATGCATACCGGGCCGGTGATAAGCGGATAGTTGTTGAGTGGAGAGGGCTGAGGTTTTGCCTGCAGATTTGCTACGACCTGCGTTTCCCGGTATTCAGCCGCAACCAGCAGGATTATGATGCGCTGATTTATGTAGCAAATTGGCCGGCGGCCCGCAGCCGTGTCTGGACAACATTATTACAGGCCAGAGCAATTGAAAATCAGGCATTTGTGTTGGGCTGTAATTGTGTTGGTACAGATGGCAACGGTATTGAATATGATGGTGCCAGTGCTATCGTGGATTATCTTGGTCAGCCTCTGGCCGGGTTATCTTCAGGCCAGCAAGGTGTGTTGCTGGCGGAGTTGGACACTGAAGCGTTGCACCAGTTTAAACAAAAGTTTCCCGCTTATCTGGATGCTGACAGTTTCACCCTGAACTGAGTTTGCTTTACGTTTGCTTCTGGGCTATGGTGTGCTCAGTTTATCTTTATCAGGTAGTTTAACAGGACGCGACAAGTGAACGTAATGCTGCCTCATTACCCTCTAGCCTTTCCGTATTAAGCCGGGTGCAGTTACTGCACCCGGCTGATCTCTATTTCATTTTTCATTACTTATTCTTGTTCTGACATTCTCAGAGGAGTGTATGTCTTTGTCCTATTTCTGGCATTGGCTGAACCTGCTTGCAGATCGGCTGACTTCTTTTTTACTGACTTCACCTATGGTGCCGTTAAAACCTGCTTTGTTGCGATCAATGATCCACCAACTGGCCACTCAACAGGATAGTTGTGTGTTGTCGAGACCGTTAAGTGTCGGGCTGGGGAGCTCGGTGTTGATTACTGAGTTACCGACAGAACAAAAAAGCTGGGTGAAACTGGTAAAACCTCAGGACAGTGCGCCTGAAAAAGGACTGGTGTCTGTGTTATCACCGCTGGGAATGGCATTGCTGGGCAAGGTTGCCGGAGAGGTTGCAGAAGTGCGGATCCTGCGGCGGAAAATACGTTTTTTATTGTGTGATGTGTTGAATGTCCGGAAGCATCATGCGTTTCCCGGATCGGTAAAGCCACTTAAGAAGGAGAAACTGCCTTGAAGTACTTTAGCGCCGCAATTAATACGGGTAATTAAACTAACTGCAGGTCCGGCTTTCTGCGGCATAAGCCAGCAGTCCCTAAACTGAGGATTTAATTATGAGCAAAGTTAATGTCAAAAAGAAACCAGCCAAAACCCTGAAAGAAAAACGCGAGCAAAAGCGGCAGAAAAAACAGGATAGCTGACATTCTGCCAGGTACAGTACATAGTAAGTACTGTACCTATGGCTGATTTAGCTGACAGGCTGTTAATCAGTCTGTCAGCTTTTTTGTTTAAGTGCCTGTCTCTGCTATCGGGATAAAGCCTGGCGGTTTATAATAGAAACTCTGTATACGCTGAATGCCGGTCAGTTAAGGTTATGCATCCATCACCTTACTCACGCTAACACGCCGTAAACCCTTCCATGGGGGCTCGATTATAAACTTCATCCATGAAGTTTACCCTTCGGGCCAGCGGAGCTGTTCAAATTCGTTCCTG
>CAZXTH010000280.1:0-4880 GCA_964643585.1 uncultured Pseudoalteromonadaceae bacterium | reverse complement strand
GAAAAATATACTTAATTTATTCTGTTTACGGCAGATGAGGCCTTGCCAGATATTCGCGTGATTGCATTTCCTGCAACCGGCTGATGCATCGTTTAAATTCAAATGTCAGAAAACCTTCTGTATATAACTGCTCCAGAGCGGTTTCTGCCGATAGAATTAATTTAACGTGGCGTTCATAGAACTCATCGACCAGAGCAATAAAACGGCGGGCAGCATCATCATTAGCCTGCCCCATTTGTTTCACGCCGGACATTAGTACAGTATGGTAGCAACGGCTAAGCTCCATATAGTCGTACTGACTACGTGCAGATTCACACAGCTCACTGAAATCAAACCAAATGACACCATCAGCGGCATAACGTGATTTCAGGCGGCGATTCGCTACTTCGATTTCTGCATACTGTTCTCTAGGCTCAACCGACAGCGCCATAAAATATTTCTGCAGGTTTTCATCAGCCCCTGCATCTGCAGGATAATGGTATATTTCAGCTTGTTCCAGTGTGCGTAAACGGTAATCAATACCGCTGTCTACATTAACAACCCGCGTATAGCGTTTGATAAGCTCAATAGCTGGTAAAAAGCGGGCTCGCTGCAAGCCATTGCGATATAAACCGTCTGGTTCAATGTTAGATGTTGCAACCAGCGTAATCCCTCGGGCAAATAATTCTTGCATCAGCGTACCAAGAATCATCGCGTCAGTAATATCAGACACAAAAAATTCGTCAAAACACAGGATATCCGTTTCCTGTTTAAATTTATCGGCTACTTTCAGCAGCGGATCACTCACCCCTTTCAGTAATTTAAGTTCTTCATGAACCCGGTGCATAAAGCGGTGAAAGTGAATCCTCATTTTGCGGTCTGTAGGAAGGCATTCATAAAACGTATCTACCAGATAGGTTTTTCCTCTCCCTACTCCACCCCAGAAATACAGCCCTACCAGCGGTTCATTTACCGGGGCTTTGCCTGCCAGCTTCTGCCACAGCGTTGGTTTTTCTGGTGTTTTTTTCACAAAATCGTCAAACAATCTCTGCAGCTGCTGGACTGCAAATTCCTGCGCCGCATCATAATGAAAATCTTCGCGGTTGAGATCTTGTTGGTATTTTTCCAGTGGTGTCATCTGAATATTGCTTGAAAGTCTGTCAGTTAAGCCCTAATTAAGGCGATAATAATAACATGCCTTACCACTCTGTATAAGAAGTTAGGGTACACTTAAACTGAAATTTCATATCAGGAGTCATTATGGATCTTACTTACCTTCTGACAGCTCTGGCTGCGGGTTTAGTCATCGGAGCCGTTTCAGCCCGCTTCTTTACATTAAAGCAGTTCAATAAACATAAACTACAGCAGGAACTGAACGAGAGCCGTACCCAGCTTCAGCAGTACCGGCAGGACGTATCAACCCATATTGAAACCACTAATCAGCTAATGTCTCAGCTACAGGATAATTATGACAAAATTATCCGCCACATTGCGCAAACTAAAATGCAGTTGGTAGAGCATCCGGCAAGCTTTAGTGCCAGCGACGAAGATGACACAGAGCTGTACCTTTCAGGTGATACAGCAGCGCACATCCGTCAGTCATTGCATCAACTTGATGAAAAACGCCGGGTGCATGCCTCTGTAGAGCAGCAACCACGTGATTATTCTGGTGAGTCAAGCGGCCTGATGAAAGACCGTACAGTCAATAAATCAGCTAAATAATTTGTTACAGAAAGACCATCAGTAAGCTGAACTTTTTTTATATCAACACGTTCTTAGTCGCATATTGAGTAAAGGAGACTATTACGCTATGAATAAAAAACGTACGTTACTTTGCAGTGCAGTCATGGCAGGCATGTTGTTAACTCCTGCGGTATCAACCGCCGCCTTGCCATTTTTCTCCAACAAGCAGGAAATGCCCTCTCTGGCACCAATGCTGGAAGAAGCAATGCCTGCTGTAGTACACATTTCAGTTGAAGGCAGCCGGGAAGTCCGACAACGCTTACCGGAAGCATTTCAGTATTTCTTTGGGCAGCGTGCACCTAATGAATACCGGCAGGAACGACCGTTCCGTGGATTGGGTTCAGGAGTTATCATCAACGCAGCCAAAGGTTATATCGTTACCAATAACCATGTTATTGAAGATGCTACAAATATTCAGATTAAGCTGAAAGATGGCCGTACTTTTAAAGCCAAAAAGCTGGGTGCTGATCCTCAAAGCGATATTGCTCTGCTACAGATAGAGGCTGATAACCTAACCCAGCTTCCACTCATGGATTCTGACAAAATCAGAGTTGGCGACTTTGCTGTCGCGATCGGTAATCCATTTGGGCTGGAACAAACTGTAACATCCGGCATTATCAGTGGTCTGGGTCGCAGCAACTTAGGCATTGAAGGTATAGACGGACTGGAAGATTTTATCCAGACCGATGCCGCTATTAACAGCGGTAACTCCGGCGGCGCTCTGGTTAATTTGCGTGGTGAGCTTATTGGAATTAACACTGCCATTCTGGGACCTAACGGTGGCAATGTGGGGATTGGTTTTGCCATTCCGGCCAATATGATGAAAAACCTGGTGGATCAGATTGTCGAATTTGGAGAAATCCGTCGCGGTAGCCTGGGTATCAGGGGGGGTGATGTCAATGCAGAGCTTACTCAGGCATTAAACCTGAAAGTAAATCGTGGAGCCTGGGTCAGTGAAGTTATTGCTGACAGCGCAGCAGAAAAAGCTGGCCTGAAATCCGGAGATGTCATTACCAGTATAAATGGCAACCGGATCAACAGCTTCCAGGAGCTCAGAGCTAAAATTTCTACGATAGGTGCTGGTAAAGAAGTCAAACTGGGTATTTTGCGTGATGGCAAAGAAAGCACTGTAACAGTTAAACTCGAAGAAACAACCGGCGCACAGGTTACTGCAACTCAGGTTCATCCTATGCTGCAGGGAGCGACTTTCGCCAATGCTTCATCTGGTGGAGTAGATATCACAGAAGTAACAGCCAACTCGCCTGCTGCCAGATTAGGACTGGTTCAGGGTGATATTATTACCGGGGTAAATCGCCAACCGGTCAATAATCTGGCAGACCTGCGTAAAGCTCTGGAAAACCGTGAAGGAATTGCAGCACTGAACATTCGCCGCGGTAATTCTAACCTGTATATTCTTATCCGCTGACATAACGCATTCTGAGCGGTAGCAAGCATTAACTAAGCTACTGCTCAGAGTGAATTAATGCTATGCTAGCAGCATCCTGACACCTTTATTAGCCTGAAATCTGTGCAAAAATTCCTGCTGTTTCTGATTAAAAGCATTGCTTATGGTTTGGCACTGGCTCTGATTATTCTGTTGCTGTTTCCCAACGCATCCGGTTTCAGGCTGCCGGCAGGTAAAGCGCAGGCAGAAGATTCTGATCCTGCTCCGGTTTCCTATTCTCGGGCAGTAAGACGCGCAGCACCAGCTGTAGTTAACGTTTATACCCGTACCACTTTGCTTGATCCCCGTTCTTTCCGTCCAAGAACCATTGAGCGCCAGGAACTGGGCTCCGGCGTTATCATGAGTGCCCAAGGCTATATTCTGACCAATCATCATGTGGTTTATGGTGCTGATCATATCGAAGTTGCATTACAAGATGGGCGCTGGCTGGAAGCAGTATTAATTGGGCAGGATGAACTAACCGACCTTGCATTGTTGTATGTACAGGCAGATAACTTGCCGGTTATTCCTCAGGATCCTGAACTTGATCCGCAAGTAGGTGATATCGTACTGGCAATAGGTAATCCTCTAAACCTCGGTCAAACTATCACTCAAGGCATTATCAGTGCTAATGGTAACAATGGCCTGAGCTCACAGGGTTATATTGATTTTATGCGTATGGATGCAGCGATCAATGCCGGTAACTCTGGTGGTGCACTGGTTAACAGCAACGGAACGCTGGTTGGCATTAATGCTGCGGCGTTCCAGTTACAGAATCAGGATATTCAGGGCATCTTCTTTGCCGTGCCATACAAACTGGCATATAACGTAATGCAAAAACTGATTAAGTATGGCAGGGTTACCCGCAGTTATCTAGGCGTCTCCGGTGATGCAGTGACCAATGCTGCAGGCGACAGATTATTTTCTACCGGCCAGAAACTTTATGGTCTGGCAATCACCAATGTTACTGCAAACGGCCCGGCAGCAGAAGCTGGTGTACAGGTTGGTGATATTATTATGGAAATTGCCGGAAGGCATTTTGACAGTGTGCAGGATGCACTGAATATGATTGCAGAAACCAAGCCTGACACAGAACTGAAACTGACGGTAGATCGTAACGGCCAGACACTGACCTTACCCGCTACCGTCAGAGAACTACGGCGCTGAACTTACAGAACCCATGCTGAACTCAAACTCAGCATGGTTCCGATGCAGCATCTGCACGCTCAATAGACGCTCCCAGACCTTTGAGCTTATGCTCGATCTGTTCATAGCCCCGGTCAATGTGATAGATACGCTCAACGACCGTTGTACCTTCAGCAACCAGACCAGCGATAACCAGACTGGCTGAAGCCCTCAAGTCTGTTGCCATAACCTGAGCAGCCATCAGTTTATCCGTATGCTGACAAACTGCGGTATTACCTTCCAGGCGGATTTTCGCTCCCATACGTTGCAGCTCAGGTACGTGCATAAAACGATTTTCAAAAATAGTTTCAGTAACCATTCCAACGCCTTCTGCCACAACATTCAGTACAGTGAACTGAGCCTGCATATCTGTAGGGAATCCGGGGTGGGGAACGGTTTTCACATTAACAGACTTCAACACACGGCCTGTCATGTTCAGACGGATCCAGTCCTTACCTGTAGTAATTTCGGCACCAGCTTCACGAAGCTTTTCAAGTACAGCTTCAAGCTCCGCCGGGTCGGTATTCAG
>CAZXTH010000279.1:1890-4924 GCA_964643585.1 uncultured Pseudoalteromonadaceae bacterium | reverse complement strand
AAAAATGCTGTTCAGCGTAGCTGAACAGCATTTTTGCCGGGCCGGAAGGAGAGCTTTACCTTACAGGAAATGCCGGAACCTTACTGTTCAGTACCGATGATGGGCAGACGTTTACCAATTTGTCTGAAACAGATGGGAAAGCGATCATGAACGGTGTAGTACAGGCTGAACAGCTGTTACTGGTAACCGAAGTGGGTATTAAACATAAATCTATCAAGTCAGAATAATATGAGTTTAAATCGTCTGGTTAATAAGTTTGAGTATATGCTGTTCCGGCGTCGCTTGCTGGTACTGGCTGTATTTGCTCTGGCCACTATTTTTCTGTTGTTTAAAGCAACACAAATTAAACTTGATGCGGCTTTTACAAAGAATATCCCGCTCAAACATGAATACATGCAAACCTACCTGAAACATCAACAGGACTTTGGTGGGGCAAATAGCATTCTTATTGCTTTGTGTGATAGTAGCGGCAATATTTTTAATCCCGGTTTTTTTGACACATTACGCCAGGTACATGATGAAGTGCTTTATACGCCGGGTATTGATCGGGTTCAGGTGAAGTCACTCTTTAGTCCCAGTACCCGTTTCATTGAAGTCGTTGAAGACGGTTTCGCCGGAGGACCTGTTATTCCTGCAGATTTTGCACCGGATAAAGCAGGGCTGGCCAAGGTTAAAGATAACGTTGAAAAAGCCGGTATTGTCGGCAGGATGGTATCAGAAGACTTTAGTTGTGCCATGATTAATGCGCAGCTGATGGAAGTTGACCACGATACAGGCAAACCACTTGATACCATTGGATTTGCCAATCTGATTGAACAGAATGTCAGGGATAAGTATCAATCTGAACAAACCAGTATTCATATTATTGGTTTTGCAAAAATGATTGGCGATGTTGCCGACGGCGCCAAAGGCGTGTTGTTGTTCTTCGCTATTGCTCTTGTTGTTACGTCAGCTATGGTTTACCTGTTTTCTCATTCTCTGATGCTGACAGTTTTACCAATTGTTTGTTCTCTGATTGCTGTCATCTGGCAAATTGGTTTACTTTCAGTACTGGGTTTTGGTATCGATCCGATGTCAATACTGGTTCCGTTCCTGGTATTTGCAATCGGTGTTAGCCACAGTGTCCAGATGATCAATTCTGCTGGCAGGCGGGTTGCTGATGGTATGAATGCCAAAACTGCTGCTCAGGCCAGTTTCCGAAAATTGCTTTTGCCTGGTGGGGTTGCGCTAATTTCTGACAGCATTGGTTTCCTGACATTGCTGATTATTGAAATCGGAGTCATCCGTGAACTGGCAATTACTGCCAGCCTGGGTGTTGCGGTAATTATTCTGACAAACCTGATTTTATTGCCTGTGCTGATTTCTTTTGTCCGCTTCAGCGAGTCCTATAAAAAGCGGGTATCCCAGCCATCTCCGGTTGCAGAAAAGATCTGGTATGCACTATCGGCATTTACTACCAGAAAATATGCTGCTGTTATTCTGGCAATTACCGCAGTGTTGTTTACGCTTGCCTATATTCAAAGCCAGAACCTGAAAATAGGGGATTTACATGCTGGTGCGCCATCACTGCACGAAGATTCAAGATATAACCAGGATACATTCCTGATTACAGACCGCTTTGCTATTTCGGTCGATTATCTGAATGTCATGGTTGAAACCAAAAGCAGCGCGTGTACAGAACACGATATTATGGACCGCATTGATCGGTTTCAGTGGCTGATGGAAAATGTCGAAGGGGTTAACTCTGCGATTTCTCTGGCTTCGGTATCGAAGATGATCAACTCTGCATTTAATGAAGGGAACCTGAAATGGCGGGTTTTACCACGTAATACCCAGAGCCTGGTTCAGGCATCTTCAAGAGTTGAAACCAGTTCCGGTATACTGAATGCTGATTGCTCAGTGATGCCGGTAATTCTGTTCCTTGAAGATCATAAAGCTGAAACAATTGAACGTGTTGTTAATGCTGCGAAGAAATATGGTGCAGAGCTTGGTGATGACGAAACCCAGTTTAAACTTGCGTCTGGTCCTGCGGGGGTAATGGCTGCAACAAACGAAGCTGTTGCAGCAGCACAGCAACCAATGATGTTCTATGTCTATGCTGTGGTGATTCTGGCTTGCTTGCTGAGTTTCCGTTCTATCAGGGCAACCATTGCAGTAATAGTACCGCTCTATGTCGTTTCTGTGTTGGCTACTGCACTGATGACCAAACTGCAGATTGGTTTGACCGTTTCGACATTACCGGTGATTGCGCTGGGAGTGGGGATCGGTGTTGATTACGGCATTTATATGTTGTCTAACATGAGTCAGATGTTACGTGATGGTACGCCATTACGGCAGGCATATTTTGAAGCACTGAAAGAGCGGGGTAGTGCGGTTCTGTTTACCGGTATTACGTTGGCAATCGGTGTCAGTACATGGGTATTCTCTGCGCTTAAGTTCCAGGTCGATATGGGAATTCTGCTGACATTTATGTTTATTGTGAATATGTTAGGCGCTATTGTTGTGTTACCGGCCCTTGCAGCATTTTTCTGGCGGAAAAATTAGTCAGTTTTTCTGCATGTTTAAACAATAAAACGGCCTTAGTGCCGTTTTATTGTTACTAACTCTGCATAAGTTCTCATAGTCCTTAAAAATCACTGGTTTAACCAGCACAAAAGCCAGAAATAGTGCTCGAAAAGCGCTACAATAGGGACTACACTGCGCAGCGACACCAAGGCGTGTTGATGTTGGCGGGGAGAGGCTTCAGTAATTGCCGGCAACATGCCTTGTAAACGTCAATTTATACCCCGGTGTTTATAACAGATCCTGCAGTTAATCGCGGTGATTTAGAAAAGGATACAACAATGGCACTGATAGACGGTCAACCCTCTGTACTACTACAAAACGTAAATAAGCTAATTCACCAGAAAGTAAAAGATCAGGTTAGTCTGGTCGAAAAATTTGCTTTCACTCTCTATGGCAATATGTCCAATGAAGATCTGGTCGGTCGTAACGACAGTGATCTGTATGGCGCCGCTCTGAGCTTATGGCAGAC
>CAZXTH010000279.1:0-1880 GCA_964643585.1 uncultured Pseudoalteromonadaceae bacterium | reverse complement strand
ACAATTTCGACAATGGTATGCTTCGACTCCCAGCCATGCTTCCGCAGAATCAGAGATTCGGGTTTTTAACCCTGAGATAGCCAGACATGGCTGGGAGTCGAAGCATACCATTGTCGAAATTGTAGTACAGGATATGCCGTTTCTGGTCGATTCTGTACGGATGGCGCTGAACCGTCAGAATATTGCAGCACACTTGCTGTTACATTACCCGTTGCAAACCCAGCGTGACAGCAAAGGTAATATCACCGACTTCTTTAAATTAGGTGGAAAAAAACAGGCAAGTATCCAACAGACAGTTTTCCATATTGAAATCGATCGCATTACTGATAAAGCTGAAATTGATGCTCTGAAGAAAGAACTTCACTCAGTAATGGAAGATGTTTCACTGGCTGTTCAGGACTGGCAGCCCGCAAAAGCTAAGCTGCAGGAAGTCATCAAGAATTTATCAAAGCATGCAGGTAAAGCCTCAGCTGAAGAATTGCAGGAAACTACCGAGTTCCTGAGCTGGCTGGCAAAAGATAATTTTACCCTGCTGGGTTACCGTGAATACCAGATTATTCCGGTAAAAGGTGATTACCGGATCTCCGGTATTGAAAGTACTTCGCTGGGTATGATGCGCCGCTCTGAACCCCGCGATCTTATGCTGTCAGAATTACCTGAAAGCGGGCGCCGTAATGCGCTGGGTCAGTCATTACTTGTTCTGACAAAAACCAATAATAAATCACGGGTGCACCGTCCTGCTTATATTGATTATATCGGTGTCAAAAAATTCGATGCTAAGGGTAATGTGATTGGTGAAGATCGCTTTATCGGTCTTTATTCTTCAAGCTTGTACAATAATAGTGCAGCTGATATTCCACTGCTTAAGGGCAAGCTGACTAAAGTCATGGAAATGTCCGAATTTGCTGTCGGAACCCATGCTTACAAAGCTCTGCTGAATATTCTTGAAACTTACCCGCGCGATGAGTTGATACAGGCAACGGCAGAAGAATTGCTGGAAGTATCACTGGGCGTGTTGCGGATGCAGGAACGGGATATGTCCCGTTTATTTATGCGCAAAGATGCGTTTGGTCGTTTCGTAACTGCCATGGTGTATGTACCCCGTGAGCGCTATAACACTCAATTGCGTAAAGAAACCCAGAAAATCCTGCAGCAATCACTGGCAACTGATGAGCCAGTAGAATTTACCACCTATTTTTCTGAATCTGTGCTGGCCCGTACTCATTATCTGGTTCGGATCAGCGATAGTCATGTCGAGTATAACGTGAAATAAATTGAACGTAATTTAATAGAAGCGGCCCGTACCTGGGAAGACAAGCTGGAAAGCGCCCTGTTAGGAACTTACGGTGAAGCCCGTGGGCGGGAGTTATTGCGTAAGTACGTCAATGCTTTCCCGCGCAGCTATAAGGAAGAAATGCTGCCAAACGATGCTCTGGTCGATATAGGTAAGCTGGAAGCGCTGAATGATAACAATCGTCTGGAAATGCTGTTTTATCGCCCGCAGGAAGAAAAAGCAGATAGTAAAGCAGTACGTTTGAACCTGTTCCATAAAGATCATCCAATCCATCTGTCAGATGTATTACCAATGCTGGAGAACTTTGGTCTGCGCGTGATTGGCGAAACACCTTATGCCGTCAAATGTTCAGATGGTTCAGTCAGCTGGATTCTGAATTTTGCGATGGAGCTTAATTTTGCCATTCCGGCCGACTTTGAAGCGGCACAACAATCATTCCAGGAATCTTTTGCTCAGGTATGGTTGGGCTCACTGGAAGATGACGGATTTAACCGGTTGATTCTCGGTGCCGGTTTGACAGGACGCGAAGCTGCCTTATTACGGGCTTATGCAAAATATAAGCGTCAGATTGGAGGAACATTCAGCC
>CAZXTH010000278.1:3944-4939 GCA_964643585.1 uncultured Pseudoalteromonadaceae bacterium | reverse complement strand
ATTGCATTGTTCGTTGATAAAGATACTGGAGCATTACATCCGGATACGTCTGTCCTGATGGAAAAAGTGGCACAGCTGGTTGAAAAGAAAGGCATTGATGCCTGGTTCGAGCTGGAAGCCGCTGAACTGCTGGGCGCTACTGATGCTGAGCGTTATGTCAAAGTGACGGATACGCTGGACGTATGGTTTGACTCCGGTGTGACACATGCCTGTGTGGTAGATGTGCGTCCTGAATTTAATGGTGCAACGCAGGCTGATTTGTACCTTGAAGGATCGGATCAGCACCGGGGCTGGTTTATGTCGTCGCTGATGACTGGTGTCAGTATTAAAGGCCATGCACCGTACCGTCAGGTGCTGACACATGGTTTTACTGTTGACAGCCAGGGCCGCAAGATGTCCAAGTCGCTGGGTAATACCATTGCTCCGCAGGAAGTGATGAACAAGCTGGGCGCAGATATCCTGCGTTTATGGGTTGCGACGACCGATTACACCTCTGAAATTGCTGTGTCGGACGAAATCTTTAACCGTGCGGCAGATAAGTACCGCCGTATCCGCAATACCGCCCGTTTTCTGCTGGCCAACCTGAACGGATTTACGCCGTCAACGGATATGGTGCCGTATGAGCAGATGATTCAGCTTGATCTGTGGGTGGTAAAACGTGCCGCTGAATTACAGCAGGAACTGATAGAAGCCTATGATAATTATCAGTTGCATCAGGTTAGTCAGAAACTGATGAACTTCTGTACTGTTGAGCTGGGCAGTTTTTATCTGGATGTGATTAAAGACCGCCAGTACACCGCGCATGAAAACAGCATTGCCCGTCGTTCGTGTCAAACCGCGCTGTATCATATCATTCAGGCAATGGTACGCTGGATTGCACCTATTATGAGTTTCACCGCGCAGGAAATCTGGGAAGCGTTACCGGAGCAACAATCTGAGTTTGTGTTTCCCGATGTCTGGTATACCGGTTTTGGCCAGCTACCGGCAGGTAAGTT
>CAZXTH010000278.1:0-3934 GCA_964643585.1 uncultured Pseudoalteromonadaceae bacterium | reverse complement strand
AGTTTGATGATGCGTTCTGGCAGCAATTACTGCAGGTTCGGGATGAAGTTAACAAGGTGCTGGAACAGGCCCGGCGCGAAGAGAAAATCGGTGCGTCACTGCAAGCCGAAGTAACATTGTATGCCCCGGCACCATTGGCTGCTGATTTACAGAAATTATCTGACGAACTGCGTTTTGTGCTGATTACCTCTACTGCAAAAGTGACGACTGAAGCGGCTCCGGCAAAGGCCGTCGCAACAGAGATCACCGGTTTCAGTGTTGAAGTTGATGCTTCTTCAGCACAGAAATGCGAACGCTGCTGGCATTACCGCCATGATGTGGGGGCAAATCCTGCTCATCCGACTATCTGCCTGCGTTGTGTCAGTAACGTAGACGGGCAGGGTGAACAAAGGGAATTTGCCTGATGAAAGGCATTACTCAAAGTGGCTGGCGCTGGTGGTGGCTTATATTGCTGCTGCTGGTCGCTGATCAGCTGACCAAGCAGATTGTGATTGCCAACATGGCTCTTTATGACTCAATAGAGTTATTGCCATTTTTTAATCTGACTTACGTACGTAATTATGGCGCAGCTTTCTCATTCCTGAGCGATGCTGGTGGCTGGCAGCGCTGGTTTTTTACTATTATTGCGGTAGTGGTTAGTGTGGCTATTATGGTCTGGCTTGCCCGGCTGGATGCTGCCCAGAAAAAGCTCGGGCTGGCATTGAGTTTGGTACTCGCCGGTGCGGTCGGGAACCTGATCGATCGCAGTATTTATGGCTACGTAATTGATTTTTTCCATCTTTATTATCAGAACTGGCATTATCCGGCATTTAACATTGCTGATTCGGCAATTTGTATCGGGGCTGCTCTGTTAATCTGGGATAGTTTTAGCAGCAAGCCTGAGGTGAAAGCGTGACAGTAGCAATAGGTAACAGCAGTACGGTTATTTTCCATTTTGATATCAAACTGTCTGACGGCAGTGCTGCTGAAAGTACCCGGGTGCATAACAAGCCTGCTAAATTACAAATGGGTGATGGCAGTATTTCCCCTGCATTTGAAGCAGAACTTTTGGGCTTGACTGCGGGTGATAAGAAAACGTTCACTCTGGCACCGGAAGATGCTTATGGTATGCCAAACCCGGACAATATTTACTATGTTGACCGGACCAGGTTTTCGCCTGATGCACCGGCGAAAGCCGGTATGATTATTGGCTTTACGATGCCGGATGGCTCTGAAATGCCCGGATTAGTACGGGAAGTTGTCGGTGAATCGGTGACGGTGGATTTTAATCATCCATTGGCAGGTCAAACACTGACCTTTAGTGTCGAAATTGTACAGGTGGGCTGATTCTGATGGATATCCTGTTAGCTAACCCTCGTGGTTTCTGTGCCGGTGTTGATCGGGCGATCAGCATTGTTGAGCGTTCTCTGGAACTGTTTGAACCGCCGATTTATGTCCGGCATGAAGTGGTACATAACCGCTTTGTTGTCGATGGGCTACGGCGGCGGGGCGCGGTTTTTGTTGATGAGCTGGATGAAGTGCCTGATGGCAATATTGTGATTTTCAGTGCTCATGGTGTATCGCAAGCCGTGCGGGAAAATGCACGCCAACGTGGTTTGAAAGTGTTTGATGCAACTTGCCCGCTGGTGACCAAAGTGCATATGGAAGTCACCCGGGCCAGCCGCAGAGGAACAGAGTGTATCCTGATTGGCCACGCAGGCCACCCGGAAGTTGAAGGAACAATGGGGCAGTATGATAATCCTGCTGGCGGTATCTATCTGGTTGAATCAGTGGATGATGTTGCAAAACTACAGGTAAAGAATCCTGAAGATTTGTGTTTCAGCAGTCAAACTACGCTATCCGTTGATGATACTGCTGATGTGATAGATGCACTGCGTGAACGTTTTCCGTCAATTGAAGGCCCGCGTAAAGACGATATTTGTTATGCCACTCAGAATCGTCAGGATGCAGTGAGAGACTTGGCTTCCAAGGCTGAGTTGTTATTGGTTGTTGGTGCAAAGAACAGCAGTAATTCTAACCGGCTACGTGAGCTGGCCGAGAAAATGGGATGTACGGCTTACCTGATTGATACTGCTGAAGATATCCGGCGCGAATGGCTGGATAATGTGCAGGCCGTTGGTGTTACGCCCGGTGCATCTGCTCCCGAAGTATTGGTACAGCAAGTAGTAAAACAGCTGCAACAATGGGGCGGACGCTCTATTACTGAAAACCCTGGACGGGAAGAAAATGTTGTTTTTGCGATTCCTGCTGAGCTGAGATAATGCATCAGCTTTTGCTTATTTGATAATTGGTGAAATTTAAGTAAATATAACGTTATATCTTGAGGGTGTGACGTTATGTTCCGATCTCAGGCATTTACTCTGCCAGAAGTGTTATTTGCGTTATTAATACTGCAAGTATTACTACTGACAGTGGTAAGTGCACACACTAAAGCAATTCAGTTACAGGTTAATGCTGTACAGCGTACACAGGCTGTCGCTGCTGCATCCGATCTGGTGTATAGCCTGCGCCTTGCAGGTGGCAATACCCAGGCTGTTTCTGGTCGTTATTCTGCAGATACCGTGTTTGCTCCGGTTTATTGTGTTCCCGCTAATCCATGTTCCCCTTCAGTTGTCCGCAGCTATCTTCTGTACCATTGGCAGCAGAGCTGGCTCTATCATGGTGCTGGCTATGCTGTACAACCGCTGCATAAACCACAGTTTTGCCTGCAGGGCTCAGGAGTTGAGCTAAGCATTGGCGTCAGCTGGCGAAAGATTGGTGATGATCTTGATACTAATGCAGAAGAAAGTGCCGCGGGGGCGCCAACTTGTCTGCCGGAAACCGGCAGGAGTGGTTTCCGGTTTACCGCATATCAGAAAGTGCTCTGATAATGAGATGCCGTGGGTTTACATTAACAGAAACATTAATCGCGATATTATTGTCAGCATTGGTAGTAGGTATGTGTACCGTTGCGCTGAATCAGGCTTTTGTATCGCAGCGCCAGTTGCAACAATTGGCGCAGTTACAGCAAAACAGCCATTTTATGCTCAGTTTGTTGCATAACGAGCTGGAGAACGCTGCATTCTGGGCAGGGTACTCTCAGATGCAACTGGCCGCTTCGGCTGCTTTTCCAGCTGCGCCGGTAACAGATTGCCGGCAGGATGGAATGGATAGCGGTAGTTTTCCTGTACCAGCCCGGCCTTTTATAACCTTATATGCAGTTTCGGCTAGTTCAGGCCGTTTGTTGAACTGCGTTACTGATGCTCAGAGTGGCAGTGATATTCTTCAGATTAAGCGGCTGGCCGGACAACTGCTTAAACCTGAGCAACGCCGGACTAACCGCTATTATCTGCAGCTTCAATGGCCAGAGCCTCGTTTTGTCAGTAGCTCAGAAGCACTTGCAACTGAAAGTTGGCTTTATCCCTATCTTCATCAGCTGTTTTACGTTCAGCGCCAGCAAACTACAGATGGTGTAGTGCCAGTGCTGATGCGCAAGAGACTAAGCCGCAATCAGAGTGGGCAACCAACCATCACAACAGAATCTGTACTGGATGGGGTTGAACGGTTGTATTTTGAATTTGCGATAGATAGCGATCTGGATGGGCAGTTGAATTATTTCCTGGCTACGCCGGCAATGACAGCTGAGCATTGGCAACAGCAACATTACCGGATTATTGGCATACGTTTCTATGTATTACTCAGAGCCACTCTGCCGGATCCCCATTACCGTAATAATCAGCAGTACCGGCTGGGGAGTAGGACCTTTCAGGCTCCGGATGATCATTATCGTCGTATGGTACTAAGCAGCAGTGTAGCTTTTATGACTACCAGAAGCAGCCATCATGATTAATAAAAATGGTGGTATGGCGTTACTGACGGTGCTGATAGTGTTGTTGCTGGTAAGTTTTAGTGTAACGGCTTTATTAAACAGTAGTTTGCTTAGCAGCAAGATGGC
>CAZXTH010000277.1:0-4940 GCA_964643585.1 uncultured Pseudoalteromonadaceae bacterium | reverse complement strand
ATCGCGTAAGCTTTGCGGTTTATTAACAATTAATGCGCCGGCATCTTCCGCTCTTTCCAGAATGTAAGTGGCGTAAATAAACTCGGTATCAAAAGGCGGGTCTTTGCGCATCAGAATAACCTGCAACTCTCCGAGCGCAATATCCTGGCTGCTGCCGAACTGATACCATTGCTGAGGGTTTTGTTCTACTGTCAGTAATCTGGTGTGGGCTCTGGCTTCACCATCCAGCAGATATAAATCTGCCATTTCCATATAATGTAATTCATAGCCACGCTTTTGGGCTTCCAGCAACATGGCAAAGCTGGAGTCTTTTTTGATATTGATGTCACGGATAGGGTCCATGACAATACCCAGTTTTATCGCTGTCATTCAGATTCCTCAGGCCAGATCGCCAAATTGCAGTTGTAATGCGCTGATCGCCGCTAATGCTGCTGTTTCTGTTCTTAATACCCGCGGGCCAAGCTGTATGCCGGTAAAGTCTGCAGCAAATGTCTGTTCCATTTCATGATCCGTAAAACCGCCTTCCGGACCGATAACCAGACGAATTTGCTGTGTTGCTGTAACAGTCTTTATGGTGGCTGTTGCCCGCGGATGCAAGGTGAGTTTCAATTCTTTTGTCTGCTGAGCGAGCCATTGCTGTAGATTCAGTGCTGGATTAACCACCGGCACAATACTACGGCCAGACTGTTCGCAGGCGCTGATTGCAATTTTTTGCCATTGTTCAGTTCGTTTTTGTAAGCGTTCACCATCCAGTTTTACGCCACAGCGCTCAGTAAAAAGCGGGGTAATTTCTGCCACACCCAGTTCAACCGCTTTCTGGATAGCAAAATCCATCCGGTCACCCCGTGAAATCCCCTGGCCGAGATGAATACGCAGCGGAGACTCGACCGGGTTAGCGTGTTGGGACAGTACTTTGACCTGAACCTGTTTTTTATCTGCGATGGTAATTACCGCATCATAGTTAAAGCCATCACCATTAAATAGCTGTAATTCCTGACCGGGCTGCATTCGCAGAACCCGGCCAACGTGATTTGCGGCATCGTCTTCTAATGAGAAAACTTGCCCTGTCTGGCAGGCTGACGCGGTGTAAATTCTGATGGTTCGCATAGGTTTAGGGCTGATATTGTTGAATACCGTTATGGTAGCAGGACAGTGCTGCTGAGGGTATAGCTGGTTTCTGATTATCAAGAAGGAAACAAGCTGGCTGCGATTAGCAACAAAACCAGTGCTATCATGCCGTCGAATATCCTCCAGCGCAGTGATGAGTTGAGCCATATTTTTAATTTAGGTGCCAGAGTAGTAAGGCCGCTGAACCAGCATAACGATGCCAGACAAGCACCACAGGTAAACCAGAAAGCTGATGTTTGCTGAGCCCCAACGCTACCAATAAGTACAACGGTATCCAGATAAACATGGGGATTTAACAGAGTAATAGCTAAAGCTGTTGTGGCGGTTTTCCAGTTACTCATTACTACGGTTTGCTGGTCTGTCTGCAAGCCAGAACTGCCGTTGATAGCGCGGGCAGCAGCCTGATATGCCAGCCATAATAACAATGCGATGCCTGCCCAGGTCATGATAGAAACAATGTCTGGCAGCAATTGCTGTACAATATGAATACTATAAACGCCGGTAATAATAAGTAATGCATCGCATATGATGCAAACACTGGCAATAATCAGCCGGTTGGCTCCTTTCATACTTTGGCTAAGTACCCAGATATTCTGCGCGCCTATTGCAACAATCAGGCTCAGACCAATACTGAATCCGGTTATAAAAGACATCATGGTTGGTTTTATTCCTTCTTAAAAGAGCGCACACCATAACGAAAAACGCTATCATTAATCCAATGAATGATTTTCTTACCACATGAATTAAATTTATGATTGATTATCGCCAGTTACAGGCTTTGGCTGCCGTGATTGAACAGGGGAGTTTTGAACGTGCAGCCCAGATACTTTGCCTGACGCAATCAGCCGTCAGCCACAGAATAAAGCAATTAGAGTCACTAATAGGGCAACCGGTGTTGCTGAGAACTGCCCCGGTTAAAGCCACATTAGCCGGACAGCGTTTACTCAACCATCTGCAACAGGTAAGACAGATGGAGTCAGCATTGGGGTTAACTGATGAATCAGCAGAAATGGTGATTCGTCTGGCGACAAACGCCGATTCGCTGGCAACCTGGTTACCAGAAGCTTTGGTACTGCCAGAGCATCCCGGAGTGAGTTTTGATTTAATCGTTGAAGATCAGTCCGTAGGTTTAAAGCGCATGAAGCAAGGGGAGGTTATGGCGTGTGTCTGTGCTGATGCATACCCGGTGAACGGAGGTAGTTCTCAGCGATTAGGTTCATTACGTTATCAGGCCGTTGCCAGCCCGGAGTTCATCAGCCGCTTTGGTCTGGATAGCTGCTTAGCTGAGCGATTACCTAAGGCTCCCTGCCTGGTGTTTAATCAGGACGATAAGTTACAGCATCAGTATCTGGCCGATATAGCCGGTACTGAGCCGCAGATAGTACATCGTTGTCCGTCATCTGAAGGATTTCTGAGAGCTATTGTCGGAGGCCTTGGCTTTGGATTGTTGCCGCAATTACAGATGCAGCATTATCTTGATAGCGGTCAACTGATCGATTTAACGCCGGATTATCATCTTGATACGCCGTTGTACTGGCATTACTGGCAGACAGAAAGCCCGATGCTTAATTATTTGCGGAAGAATGTATTGAGAGTGGCCAGCCACCATTTATGGCAGTAAAAAATAACAGCCCGCTGTTATGCGGGCTGTTTAGAGTAATGTTACGGTGTTGCAGGGTAGGTGTAGCTGGCACCGATGCCCAGTGGAATATCCAGTGCCCAGAACCCGATCAGGAAAGCTGACCACAATGTCAGTAAGGCAATAGAGTAAGGCAACATCATAGAGATAAGGGTGCCGATGCCGGTTGATTTTACATACTTCTGGCAAAATACCACAATCAGCGGGAAATACGGTAATAGTGGCGTAATGATAGTTGTCGATGAATCGCCAACGCGGTATGCAGCCTGTGTTAGATCTGGTGATACGCCAAGTTCCATCATCATAGGAACCATCACCGCTGCCAATAGTGCCCATTTTGCTGAAGCTGAGCCTATCAGCAAGTTAACAAAAGCAGTCAGAAGAATAATACCAGACAGTGTAACTGACATTGGGAAAGCCATTTCTTTTAACCAGCTGGCACCTTTTATAGCAATCAGCGCACCCAGATTAGACTGGCCAAAAGCATATAAGAACAGTGCGCAGAAGAAAGCCATAACAATGTAATAGCTCATGTTGCTCATGGATTTAGCCATGCCTTTGATAATATCCCGGTGGTTATTAACCGTACCGGCAACATAACCATAGACAATGCCCGGAACCAGGAAGAAAATCAGGATCAGAGGCACGATAGATTTAATGACCGGGGCAGAACTCTCTGCTAATGACCCTGTACTGCTGCGCCAGGCAGAGTTTTCAGGTAAAAGCGAAACCACAAATAACAGCATCGTCAGCAACATGGCAAAAGTTGCCCAGCGTAAGCCTTTGCGCTCATGTGGTGCTATGTCATCCAACGTTGGTAATTCAGCTGCGTCTGCATCAACCTTAACGCTTTTCAGGCGAGGCTCAACAATTTTGTCAGTAATAAACCAGCCAATCAGGGTAATAAAAATAGCTGATGCCGTAGTAAAGTAGTAGTTATTCATTGGATTAACCACTAGCTCACTCGCACCGGGTAACGGAGATAAATGAACTGCTGAGGTTGTTATACCAGCCAGTAGCGGGTCCAGACTTGATGGCACAAACATGGTGGCAGAAAAACCACCGGATACGCCAGCAAAGGCTGCGGCGATACCTGCCAGAGGATGGCGGCCAGCAGCATAGAAAATTACAGCACCCAGCGGGATAACCAGAACATAGCCGGCATCAACCGCAATGCTGCTGAGAATACCTACAGCGACCAGCGCCGGTGTCAGAAGCATTTTAGGGGTAACGGCCAGCATAGCCCGCAGACCGGCATTGATATACCCGGTATATTCGGCAACGCCGAGACCGAGCATAGCAACCAGTACCACTCCCAATGGCGGGAACGATACAAATACATTAACCATGTTTGAGGTAAAAGTGGTTAGGGCAGTACCTGTCAGCAGGTTGTTAACCTGGAGATTCTGGCCGGTTCTGGGGTCTATTTCATTGAACGTGACACCCGAAAGAAACCAGGATGCAACCCAGACTATCACCATGAGTAAGGCAAAAAGTACTGCCGGGTCAGGAAGTTTGTTTCCCAGATATTCCACCGCATTAAGAAACCGGTTAAACCAGCTTACTTTCGCAGCAGGCGAATTTTGCGCTGCAGGCGTGGTTTGGTTAGACATAATATTTCCTTTATTTTTATATTAAGCGTGTTGCAGTAACGAATCAGCAGTCGCTGATGCAGCGGCATATAATACACAAAATCAGAAAGTGTGAATAATAAGCGTGTAAAAATGAAAAGGGAGAGCAGTTGCTCTCCCTGAAGATTATTTTGCGTACTGACGCAGAATTTCTGCTTTGTCAGTTTTTTCCCATGGGAATTCGTCGCGGCCAAAATGGCCATAAGCGGCTGTAGGCTGGTAAATTGGACGTTCCAGTTGCAGCATTTCAATAAGTCCGTAAGGGCGCAGATCAAAGTGACGGCGTACCAGAGCAATCAGCTCTGCTTCATCCAGCTTGCTGGTTCCAAAGGTTTCCAGGCTGATTGAGGTTGGTTCTGCAACACCAATCGCATAAGAAACCTGAAGCTCACAACGGTCTGCCAGACCTGCTGCAACAATATTTTTAGCAACATAACGGGCAGCATAAGCAGCTGAACGGTCTACTTTTGACGGATCTTTACCGGAGAAAGCCCCACCGCCATGACGCGCCATACCACCGTAGGTATCAACGATGATTTTAC
>CAZXTH010000276.1:0-4949 GCA_964643585.1 uncultured Pseudoalteromonadaceae bacterium | reverse complement strand
GTGCCAGATCATTCAGGCTAATGCCTGAGTCAGCCAATAATGCTTCCGCTGTGGTTTCTGCTGTTTTCCAGAGAGGGGTAAGCATCAGCGTATCTACTGATTGATGCTCTAAAGCCTGTAATGGGATCTTATCTTCCAGTTGCGACATAATCAGCATTTGTTTGCCATTCAGGCTGAGCAGTAACTGACGCAGTGGCAGGGGCCAGTCTGAAGGTAAAAAGCGCTGGCGGGTCAGCTCTGTCAGGTGCCAGCGGGTAAATTCGCGGTAATTACCGGCACCCAGTACTGCTTCATCCCAGAGTGTATCTGAACCGTTAGCCTGCAATGCCTGATGCTCATGGCGGTAGTGTTCAAACAGTTCATTAAATCGTGGCACCTCGTTCAGGATGATAGTTTCAGATTCAATGTTATCTGCAGACAGTGTCAGCAGCTTGTAGGCAGGTACATAAGCAGCGATGGATGGAGCCTGAATATTGATCAGATAGCGCCCGTCTGGCAGATACACTGTACCGGTATTGTTCAGATGCATATGCCCACCGATATGAATACCAATACCGGTAGCAGCCATTTTTTGCGCTGTGGTATTTTCCGGGCTGCGGGCCAGTTGGAAACGGTTTTTGCCAAATAATGCTGCTAATGGCTCAGCCTGTCCCTGATAAAACTCTGTCATCGGGTAATGGCTGAAGGTAATCAGGGTTTTACCGCTGGCCTCAGCCCGTTTTCTGACATCGGTTACCCAGTCTATAACATGGGGTTTATGGGTGAGCATAGCGTTATAGCCTGCATTGCCAGAGCCCTGAAATGCAGTAGTATCTGTTTCGGGCTGTCGGTTATCGGGAATATACACATTGGCATCTACCGACAATAACCATAAGCCGGCAATGGGTTCTACCAGATAGCTGCTGTCCGGAACCGGCCGGCAATGGGTATAATCGGGTTGACGATAAGTGCCCCCGGCGCCCTGATAACAGATTTCATATTGCCGCAAGCTGAAATCGGCTTGTTCTGTCGCGGTAATTAACTGGTAATTTTCCTGCTTGTAATGGCTGTAAGGTGTTTCCCAGTACAGGTAATCTGGCTGGGGATAAAACCCGAATAATGCCAGTTCGTCCATCAGTTGCTGATAACCCAGCTCTTGTACCTGCGCAGTACAGATTGCCTGCGATTGTGCGGTCGCTTGCTTTGGTGTTTGCTCCGGGCAGGCTGTTGTGCCCGGGCTGAATACTGGTTGGGGTATGCCACTGGCATTCAGGTAGTCGGGCTTCCCTGCCGCGCGGCTAAACGGGCGTACCGGGTCATGGTTGCCATTGGTAACCAGAAAGGTCATACCGTATTGCTGCCGGTAATGCAGTAGTATTTTACGTAACCCTTGTACGTGTGCCGGCTGGCCGTCGTCACTGAAATCGCCGGGTAAGACCACCAGCTTTATACCTCTTCGTGCAATATCATCAAGGGCAGCAAGCAGAGCAAAATAGTTTTCATTAAATAAGCGGGTAGATTTCAGCTGAGCAGCCATAGTACGGATAGTGGCCTGTTTGCCACTGATACTGTTTACCGGCCCCGGAAAACCGCTATTGCTGAAATCCGCATAGATATCATGAAAATGTACATCCGGCAGGAAGGCTATCTGAAGTTCCGGCGGTAAAGGTTGCGGTGTGACTGCGGCAGTTTTCTGTTCACACCCGGTAACGGCCAGCAGTATTGTGGCCGTGATTAACACCTTTGAGAGTATTTTTTTCATTATGATGACCCCATAAAAAGAATGGCCACAGGGAACTGTGGCCATATTTTTTAACATCGCAGTCCGGTTCAGAAATCGGCACGGATACCCAGGCTGATACGGCGACCAGAGAATTCATACATGGTCGGGAACAGCGGTGTCAGGGTATAACCTTTAGTTTCTTCGTCAGTAATGTTAATGCCTTTCAGACTAACTTTTATGTTATCTGTGATTTTATAACCGATAGAAATATCGGTTTGGCCGTAGGCATCACGGTAAACCGGATACATATTACGTTCAATCACTTCAACGTATTTATCTTTGTAGTTATAAGAAATTCGTGCATCAAAGCGGTCGTTCTCATAATACAGCGTGAAGTTATATGTTTTATCAGCCAGCCCTTCGGGTGGCGTCGGGATATCCAGATCAGAAGCGCCGGTTAAGGTATTGTCCAGCATAGTATAGTTAGCGTTAACACCAAATCCTTCCAGTGCCGGATGCAGCATGGTCAGCGGTAGCTGGGCTATCAGCTCCAAACCTGTCACTTTATAGGAGCCATCGGCGTTAACCGGCTGGAATACGTCGAAATCGTAGTAGCCATCCAGTGTACCATTGGCATTGCGTTTTTCTACATTAGGCACAACACCGGTTAGTTCTTCCCGTACTACACCTTCAATGTTTTTCCAGAAATAAGACGCTGCCAGAATACCGCCACTTTCCAGATACCATTCTACTCCGGCTTCCCATTGTTTAGCATAAGTGGGTTTCAGGTCTGGGTTGCCGTCTTTAAAACGGAACTCATTCCAACTGACAGAGCGTTTGTAGGAAATATCGGTCAGTGCAGGGCGCATAAGTGTTTCAGATGCTGCAGCACGCAGAATGACGCCATCAGCTACTTCCATTGTCATATTCAGACTGGGCAATACGTCGGTATAACTGCCTTTTTTAGATACGGGTTCATCGGTGTAGCCGCTTGAACCATCGTCATTCTGGATCTGATGATAGCCGAATGACAGCACTGAGGTGTCTACTGCCCTGACTCCGGCATTTACAAATACAGGCATACCTGCCAGGTCAAAATCCAGATTTGCCATAGCGTAGACACTCAGTACTTCTTCGTCTACACGGTAATAATCACCTTCATTAAACGGAATGGTAAAACCATCGTAGCGGAAGGTATCTCTGGCATAGGCATTAGATACCTGCATCCAGTTCAGGTTTTTGGGTTGATAGGCTTTACCGGAAACAATATCTGTGACCCACTGTAACTCGCTGTCAGCCAGTGTACGGGTATTGACCCATGAACTGTCGCCTGCTGTTGGCCCCTGAATTTTAGTCGCGCCGAAGTTACGCTCTTTGGACTTATCGGTATAGCGTACACCAAACTGCACGCTGCTCAGAGCAGGCATAAATGACAGTTCCAGAGATTTTTTAAAATCCAGCTGGGCAGCATATTTATCGTCGGTCACATTCTCCAGCTCTGTCTCGTATGCTTCGAATAAATAGCTGGACGGAGAATTATACATATCGATAGTTGCCGGGTTGTCGCTGGGGATGGTTTCTCCCCCTGTGGCCGTCCAGCGGGTGCGGGATGGTGCATAAGCAACATGTTTCAGGTTGGCATAGTCTGATGTTTTTTCAGCACCGGAATAGCCCAGCAGCGCATTGATATCCCAGCCATTGGTCTGCCAGTCCATGGTTACACTGAACTGGGAGAAATCGGTGTCGTTAATCCGTTCTTTGCTCAGAAATTCGTGCTGAGTAGCGGTGTAGGAAACGTCGGTCAGGACCACAATACCGTATTCCGCCAGTGTGGTGGCATCGTAGGAGTGGATGGTTTCCAGTGTGCTTCTGCTGGAGGCTGAGTAGGCTGCTGCATCATATTCATCTTCAACGGCTTTGTAGCCTCCTAACATGGCGTCGAACGTCAGGCTGAAGGTATTACTTGGTTTATATTGCAACGACGCAGTAGCGCCCCATTTATCCTGGTCGTTCAGGTAAACCCGGTCGCCTACTTTGTCCTGAAAGATAATGCGGTTGGTAACGTCTTTATCCATGCGGTCAGAAATAATAATGCCGGCATCTCTTTCCAGCACGTCAATAGCCTGGGTTGAACGTGGTGCTGAGGCTTCAAGGAAGCGCCCCATCGGGCGGAAGTTGATGCCAGAGTTAGAATCTGTTCTGTTAGTACGCTGTGTTTTAGAAAATGACACCAGAGCCCCCCAATCGCCAAATGTATCGCTGGCCAGGAAAGAAAACTTAGGATCAATTTCTTCAGAAATAGAATTGTGCGCACCTTCTGCTGACAGGATCAGTTTACGCTCGCTGTAGTCAAACGGGCGGGCGGTTGTAATCATTACAGAGCCGGCAATACCACCTTCTTCATCAGCGGCAGTCGGGGATTTTTGCACTGTGACACTCTGAATGATTTCTGAAGCAAAAATATCAAACTCGACATCACGGCCACCGCTACCAGATGCAGTAGCCAGGTTATTAATTGAAACGTGCGTAAACTCAGTCGGCAGACTGCGGACGTTGACTTTACTGCCCAGGCCTTTGTTGCGTTCGATGGTTACACCGGGCATCCGCTGTAATGCTTCTGCCAGATTTTGCTCAGGGAAATCGGCAATGTCGGTAGCTACTACAGAGTCTGAAAAACCGATATTGGATTTTTTCAGATCGACAGCCCGTTCCAGGCTGCGGCTGTAGCTTCCGGTAACTGAAATAACTTCGACCTGTTCAGCAGCGGCCTCCTGGGCTGTAACTGTGCCGCTTAATGCTGTTGCGCCCAGAGCGCTGCCCAGCATTAGTTGCTTAATCAGGTTTGTGAGACGGTGCTTTTTAAAACGGAAAGCGTCTTGCTGCGTAAAGTAAGTCATAAGTTATCCCATCTGTAAAACTACTGCTCTGGCGGCAACAGTGGTGAATGAAGCATCTGTGTTTTTTTGTTATTGCCTTAAATGGCGGCATTAGCTTACAGGGAGGCCGTGATGGTTTTATTTCTGGTTTTTTACTGTTGTAAGAAGGATTTGCTGCATAATTATGACATCGCCGCTGTATAGAAGTGATTGCTGCCCAGACCTGAGTGCTGCATAATTTCTCAGAACCTGTTTCGGATCTGCTGCACTTCGGCTCTGCGGTGTTAAAAACAGGCTTAAAATGCTCATTTACTGCGTGTAAACTGCGCTTTCTCGCCTGTTTTTGCCTTGCATAACCTTTGTTCGCGAGA
>CAZXTH010000275.1:0-4959 GCA_964643585.1 uncultured Pseudoalteromonadaceae bacterium | reverse complement strand
ATTATTACCGTACTAATCAGCAAACAAGCCAACAGCGAAGCAGCAGAAGCGGCATCAGCCTGATTTAGGGGCTGTTTTAAACCAGTTTCGCAGCCTGCTGCCGGGTTTGGCCAGGCTGTGATACAACAACACTGACCAGCGCATTTTCAGGCTGTGCCCTCTGATAAACCATAATTGCTGTGCCAGCCAAGCGGTAAAACGATTACCAGACAGCATCATCAGCAACAACCTGCATACTGACGGCTGATAAAAACGATGGTACTGCGCAATCTGTTGCCCCGCTACCTCATTGCCAAATAAACGATGCAATACCATACAAGCATTGGCAACAGCAGATTGCACCGACATTTCCCGGGACTGCTCCAGCATCAAGGACAGTTGTTGCTGCTGTGCTACTTCCTGTAATAACTCATTCAGATCAATCAGATCTTTCAGCAGCTTATGTGTTTCTTCCTGATAAAAAAGATGTACTGCAGCATGAATAAACAAATGAGCCGCAACCGGCACGCTGAAAACTGAGCCATTAACCTGAACCGCAGAGTCAAAAACCGGTGCAATATTGATTGTTCGGGCAGAAGCAACGGGGTAAATATGGTGGTGCAGGTCAATCACGGTTCCCCGCTGATAATGCTGCAAAGGGGGATTCTGATGCGCCCAGTTCAGATAATACCGGCGATCATAATCAGACAAACTGCCTTCACTATAACCACTGAAGAACAATCTGTTACGGGCATCAGCCATCTTATCAGCCGGCACCAGAATATCGATATCAGAAAATAATCTGCCGTAACTCACCGATAAAGCAAGCCCTCTGTAAGCAGCTCCTTTTAGCAATAAACAAGGATAACCGGCTCTGGCAAATACCTTTTCCAGTTGTTGTAATTCAAAGAACAGGCTGTGTTGTTGTTTTGCAGCATAACGCGCCCCGGATAACCCATGTTGCTTAACTTTTTCAGGAATTGCATCCAGCAATTGGCTGCGTTCCAGTACATGATAAAAACGGGCCGTCAGCCCATGCTGGCGGGCCAGTTGCAAAAATTCTGTCCAGTCTGCTGCACAAGCCTGCCTGATAAACATTGCAGGGGCAGCAAAGAACCGAAGCAAAGGGTTTAGAGCTTGGTGGGTCATAGCTGGTTCAGCTCCGCCAGTGCTTGTTCAATATCAGCATATTCCAAACGGTAAGCTTCTGTTTGCTGAGTCAGCCGGCTAAGGCTGTTAAAGCCCTGTTCTGCCAGAACTGCATAATTAAACGAATTATGTGCCAGATGCATAAATGCATCTGCGCTACTGACAGGCTGAAACCTTGCAGGCCTTGCACCGGCTTCATACTGAGGAAAAACCACCCAGGCAGCATGTGCTGCAAGCTTACAGTTCTGCCAGCTCAATTCTGAAGGCAGCAGATAACCTACGGTTCCTTTCGTTGTACCACTGGTCACCTGCCTGATCTGCGCCTGCGGGTACCATTGCTGCACTAATTGTAAAGACTGATTCTTCAGGCTCACAGGACGCACATAAGGCACAATCTTGCTATTGCTTAAATCAATCAGGCACATTTCATCTGAAAGTAAACGCCACCCTTCCTGTATCAGCACAGCACAAAGCGTACTTTTTCCGGAACCTGGTGGTGCAGGCATTATCAGTGCTTTTCCATTTCGTTCCAGCACTGCCGCATGAATGGCAAGATACTGATGCTGATAAGAGGCAACACACCAGTTAACACCCCATTCAAATACCGGCACCAACTGTGCGGCATCCGTCATGCGGAAATGCTGCTCACCGGCAGAAACATGAAAAGGACGCCCCCAACCAGCCCATTTACGCTTTACCGTCAGGCAGAAATCATAGATATGGTCTTTATCAGGGACACTAAGCAAAGAGGAAGGGTACAGCTCTGACAGCGCATCCAGCAATGCCGGGCTGTAATTGGTAACCCTCAACGAAAAAGGAGCAGTATGCAGGGCAAAATCAGTCAAAATCAGACTCTTTTGCCTCGAAGCTATTGGCAACCGAGCCAGCTGATTCACAATGGGTTTCATGGCTGGCAGTACTGAATACTACAGCACTACCATCAGCAAATACCGCATTCAGAACTGCTGGCTGGTTACGCTGCATCTGCAACCAGTCAGCATAGCTTAGCTGCACATCCATAATAACTCAGCCTGTATAGCCGTCGATATAGAACTCCAGAACCGCAGATAACTGCGCACGCTGTTCAGGTGTTACAGCTCTGGTATAAACATCCACAATTGATTCCGGCGGAGGAAAATTGCTGCTGATACCTTCACTCTGGTAATAAAGGGAATGCAAAAAGCTGGAAGCAATATTGCGTATCAGCGGGTTGCCGCCTTTGAAATTGACAGCTTCTTCTAATGTGCCATTGAAACCACTGAAAAAGACGTCATTGAAACGGGTATCCTGACAAATATCCAGCCCGCCCCATTTTTTCGTCCATTGGAAGTTTTTCGTGCCTTTAGGTTTGTAAAAATAACCGCCTTTACCACCGCCGACTTTGCTGTCAGTTTTTTTGAAATATAACTTAGCACTGCCATGTGAATCGAAACCACTACGGCATTGTTCATATTTATCCGGCTGTACAGATTGCATCTGCGATGCAGTTTCACTCAGCGAACAATTCAGTGTGCTGGTGCCCCAGGCTGCTTTGCTTTTTAATGTCAGCAATACAGGCAGGCTTCCAAGCCCGGCGCGCATCAGAAAACGACGGCGGCCATTCTGCTGTGGAGTGTTAACATCCTTATTTTCCACGGGTTCCATCCTGCTATCCCTTTTCAGACTGCGGAAAGTTTAGACACTAAACCATGCAAAATCAAATCCAGTTTTAATAACAGGCTGTTTTTACTTGGTTAACCAAAACCAGAGCATCCCACTCTGGTTGAATATGTAAAATAATCTGACAACAGTGCAACCACAGGAAGCCGTTGTTGACTCCTACAGAGAACCGCAGTCAGGCAATTTACCGGCAGCTTTCCGCTGATTATATAATTGCAAAGCAGCTGGCATATCCTGTTGCAATTTTCTGATACGGTTTTCCGGTGCCGGGTGAGTTGATAACAATTCTGGAGCCCCACCGCCGCCAGATGCGGCCATATTCTGCCACAGATTTACTGCCTGTTCCGGATTAAACCCAGCATTCGCCATTAGTTCAAGCCCTATAACATCTGCTTCGGATTCATGGGTCCGGCTGAAAGGTAAAGCAATGCCCACCTGAGCCCCCAGTCCAAGGCCTGCCATAATCTGGTCTTTATACTGCACATTGTAAGCACCCAGTGCCGCACTGCCGACAGCAAGCCCTGTACTCAGTAACTGATTGGTAGAAAGGCGCTCATTACTGTGTCCGGCCATAACGTGGCCAATTTCATGACCAACAACCGCTGCCAGTTGATGTTGGTTTTCTGCCACTTTCAGTAAACCGGTATAAACGCCTATTTTACCGCCGGGCAAAGCAAAAGCATTAACCTGCTCACTGTCGAACACAACAATTTCCCAGCCATTCCCCATAAACTTTTCAGGAGTCACTTTTAGCAGGTTTTCAGCCACACACTGCACATATTTATTGGTGCGGGCATTTTTTGAAATCGGGGTTTCTTTTTTCATTTCTTCAAATGTCTGCGCTCCCATCTGGCTAAGCTCAGAATCATTTAACAGCATAATCTGATTACGCCCGGTTGGTGACTGAGCACAGGCTGTCAGTATTGCGGCAGAAAAAACAGTAAAAAGAATGTTCTTCAGCATCGCGATATCCTTATGTAACGACTTAAGATGTCTATATTGTATTCTCTGAAAATAAAAAAACCACCTGCAGTTTCACCACCGGTGGTTTTATCATTACAGTATCTGATTAACTGGTTAAATCATCAAAGAACTTTTTCACGCCATCGAAAAAACCTTTTGATTTTGGGCGATGTTTCGCTTCACTTTCTCCGGCCATGGTTTCATCCAGTTGCCGTAGTAAATCTTTTTGTTTCTCGCTCAGATTTACCGGCGTTTCGATAACCACTTTACAAACCAGATCGCCGACACCGCCACCACGTACCGACTGTACACCTTTGCCACGCAGACGGAACATTTTGTCAGTCTGGGTTTCAGCAGGAATTTTCAGCTTAACCCTGCCATCCAGAGTCGGAACATCAATCTCACCACCCAGTGCCGCAATAGTGAAGCTCAGCGGTACTTCGCAGTAAAGGTTATTGCCATCACGCTGGAAGATCGGGTGATCTTTTACATGAACCTGAACATAAAGATCGCCAGCCGGTGCACCATGCATACCTGCTTCACCTTCTCCGCTTAAGCGGATACGGTCGCCGGTATCAACACCCGCCGGAATTTTAACCGACAGGGTTTTGCTTTTTTCAATCCGGCCATCACCATGACACTTAGGACAAGGATCAGGAATGATTTTACCGCGCCCCTGACAGGTGGGACAGGTTTGCTGTACGGCGAAAAACCCCTGCCGCATTGTTACCTGGCCTGCACCATGACAGGTAGGACAAGACTTGGCAGAAGTACCTTTCTTTGCTCCTGAACCATCACAGCTGTCACAACCAACAAGCGTAGGTACTTTGATATCAACAGATTTACCGCGTACCGCATCTTCCAGTGTCAGTTCAAGGTTGTAGCGTAAATCAGCACCGCGCTGCGCACGTGATTGCCCACGGCGGCCTCCGCCACCGAAGATATCACCGAATACATCACCGAAAATATCACCAAAATCAGCTGCACCGCCACCACCGAAACCTGCACCGCCACGGTTAGGATCTACCCCGGCATGGCCATAACGGTCATAAGCAGCGCGTTTCTGCTCGTCCGATAATACTTCGTAGGCTTCCTGAACCTCTTTAAACTTCTCTTCCATAGATTTATCGCCCTGAGTCCGGTCAGGGTGATACTTCATGGCGAGGCGTTTATAAGCCTTTTTGATGTCTTTATCGTCGGCGCCTTTAG
>CAZXTH010000274.1:0-4995 GCA_964643585.1 uncultured Pseudoalteromonadaceae bacterium | reverse complement strand
CATAGCTGGTGGCACTCTTACCTTCAAAGGGTGACACGCCATACAGTATCAAGCCAGGCCTGACCCATTCGGTTCTGGTTTCAGGCCAGGCAAGTATTGCAGCAGAGTTTGCCAGCGCTCTTTCTGCCTCTAATCCGGCAGTTAATTGCTCAAAGCAAGTAAGTTGCAGCTCTGTCATACCGGAATGCAGTTCATCTGCAGCTGCAAAGTGTGTCATTAACCGAACCGGCTGAATAACATTATGGCTTTGTGCCAATGCCTGCAAGGCATAGGGAAACTCAGCATCATTCAACCCCAGCCTGTGCATACCACTATCAATCTTCAGCCATACCTGCACCGGAGCATCGAGCTGGGCATTCAGCAATGCCTGCACCTGCTCCATCTGGTGCACAACAATCTGCAGGTTGCTGGCCACGATTTGCGGTAACTCATCCTCGTGAAAAAAACCTTCCAGCAATACGATAGGTTTTACTATACCGCCTGCGCGTAAGCTTAATGCTTCATCAAGACGGGCAACGCCAAACGCATTAGCAGCTTTCAGCTGCCCGGCTACCTGTAACATACCATGTCCATAAGCATTGGCTTTCAGCACTGCCATGACCTTGCTGTCTGGTGCAATATGCTTTACCTGATCAAAGTTATGCTGCAAGGCGCTGAGATTGATCAACGCCTGAGGGCGCCGGAACATTAATACTCATCCTCAAACCGGGTACTGCCGGCGTAATTATCAAAGCGGGAATAACGGCCGTGAAAGGTTAAACGCACCCGGCCGATAGGGCCGTTCCGCTGTTTACCGATAATAATCTCAGCGGTTCCCTTATCAGCACTATCATCGTTGTACACTTCGTCACGATAGATAAACATAATAAGGTCGGCATCCTGTTCAATAGAACCGGATTCACGCAAGTCAGAGTTAACCGGTCTTTTATCCGCACGTTGTTCCAATGAACGGTTCAGCTGTGACAGCGCTACTACTGGCACTTTCAACTCTTTCGCCAGCGCTTTCAGTGAGCGGGAAATCTCTGCAATCTCCAGAGTCCGGTTTTCAGTTAATCCCGGTACCGTCATTAACTGCAGATAATCGACCATAATCATGCTCAGTCCACCATGTTCACGGGCAACCCTGCGCGCACGCGAGCGAACCTCAGTTGGTGTCAGGCCTGAAGAGTCATCGATATACATTTTGCCTTTAGTATTCAGCAATTCAATAGCTGATGATAACCGTGCCCAGTCTTCATCTTCCAGCTGCCCGGTCCGGATTTTTGTCTGATCAATCCGCCCCAGCGATGCCAGAATCCTCATCATAATCTGTTCAGAAGGCATCTCAAGACTGAAAATCAGCACTGGCTTATCACTGCTTATCGCAGCATGTTCACACAAGTTCATAGCAAAAGTGGTTTTACCCATGGAAGGACGGGCAGCCACAATGATCAGGTCTGAAGGCTGCAGACCACTGGTCATTTTATCCAGATCGATATAGCCGGTAGAAACGCCGGTTACCCCATCATGCGGAGAGCGGAACAGCTCATCAATCTTTTCAATCGTCTTGGCAAGAATATTATTGATCGGCTCCGGGCCTTCATTGGTATTGGCCCGCTGCTCGGCAATTTTAAATACTTTGGTTTCAGCAAAATCAAGCAGCTCTGCGCTGTTACGTCCTTGCGGATCATAACCGGCATCAGCAATATCATGAGCCACTGCAATCATGTCACGTACAACGGCACGCTCACGGACAATTTCAGCATAAGCCAGAATATTGGCTGCACTGGGGGTATTTTTGGCAATCTCACCAAGATAGGCAAAACCACCTATATCGTCTAGTTGCTGATGAGCTTCCAGCATTTCTGAAACCGTTATCAGATCGATCGGCTGATTGCTTTCTGTCAGACGCTGCATAGCGCCAAATATCAACCGGTGAGCACGCAGGTAAAAATCCTGTTCAGAGACTTTCTCTGTCACTCTGTCCCAGGCATCACTGTCCAGCATCAGGCCACCAAGCACCGATTGTTCAGCTTCTATGGAATGGGGCGGCATTTTTACCGCAGCCACCTGTTTATCTTTTACGCTACTCATACCAACAGATTCACTCACGTTCAGACAGCCATGCTAACCCGCAGCCAGCAGAATAAGAAGCTGCAGGCAGAAATTTTTCAGTTTTTCTGTCGCAGAAATGAAAATGCCCTGACTAAGCAGGGCATTTGCAGTAGTTGACTGTGATATTACGCTTCAGCGATCACAACAACTTTAACGGTCGCAACTACTTCAGCGTGTAATTGCAGATCGATGTCATATTCACCAACTTCACGTAAAGTGCCGTTTGGCAGCTTCACTTCAGCTTTGGTTACTTTTACGCCAGCTTCAGTGATCGCATCAGCGATGTCACGGGTACCGACTGAACCGAACAGTTTACCTTCGTCACCTGCTTTAGAAGCGATAGTCACTTCTGACAGAGCAGCAACTTTAGCAGCACGGTCATTAGCAGCAGACAGGTCTGCAGCCAGTTTGGCTTCCAGTTCTGCACGGCGCTGTTCGAATTTTTCAATGTTAGCTTTAGTTGCAGGAACTGCTTTACCCTGTGGGAATAAGAAGTTACGTGCATAACCCGCTTTAACATTTACGTTGTCACCTAAGCCACCCAGATTGGCAACTTTATCTAACAGAATAATATCCATTATTTATGTCCCTTCTGAAATTAGCTGTGTGAATCGCTGTATGGCAGCAGAGCCAGGTAACGTGCGCGTTTGATAGCACGAGCTAACTGACGCTGATACTTAGCGCTGGTACCAGTAATACGACTTGGTACGATCTTGCCGCTTTCTGTAACATAGTTTTTCAGAATAGCGGTATCTTTGTAATCAATTTCTTGAATGCCTTCTGCAGAAAAACGGCAGAATTTACGGCGACGGAAAAAACGTGACATTTGCCTGTCTCCTAACTTATTTGTTCAATCTGCTGAGCATGCAGTACCAGTTTTGACTGACCACTGCGGTTCTGATGCCGGTTCAGGAAACCTGAAACCTTTATCTGATGCCCTAACATTAATTTCCGAGCTTGCTGCTGCAGTTCCGTTCCGCTGACAACCACTTGCATTCTGACATAAGCCTGCCGGTTAAAGCCGGCTTCCTGTTGCATACTGCGGTGTTCAATTGTCAGCACGGTGTGCGGAATACCTGCCGGACTTTCACTGTGTTCAGGATGACGACAAATCATGCCATGAATCACGGTGTAATTGTCCATAGCAACTTACTCTTCGTTTGCTACCTGCTCTTCAGCTTCACGAGGAGCACGCTCACGACGCTCTTCACGTACCTTAGCCATTGGTGATGGCTCAACTACCGCACCGTTAGTGCGCATAATCAGGTTACGTAATACTGCATCGTTGTAACGGAAGTTAGTTTCCAGCTCATCAATCACAGTTTGTGGTGCTTCAACGTTCAGCAGCACATAGTGAGCTTTGTGCAGCTTCTGGATTGGGTAAGCCAGTTGACGACGGCCCCAATCTTCCAGACGGTGAATAGTACCACCCGCTTCTTTGATCGCGCCAGTGTAGCGCTCGATCATACCAGGCACCTGTTCACTCTGATCAGGGTGAACCATGAAAACGATTTCGTAATGACGCATTGGAGCTCCTTACGGTTAATAAGCCTCGGGTTGGCTCGACCAGACCAGCATAGAGGCAAGGAACATGATTATAGGGTCGAAGGCCGCGTATTCTACGGACTTAGCAGAGAAATAACAAGCGGAATAACAGCCACAAAGTGAATAAGTGGCTGCGACAAAAACTTATTGGCGCTGACGCACAGCTTCAAACAAACAGATACCGGCGGCAACAGAGACATTCAGGCTGGAAACTGTTCCAAACATAGGTATTTTAACCAGTTCATCACAGGTTTCCCGGGTCAAGCGGCGCAAGCCCTCACCTTCTGCTCCTAAAACCAGTGCCAGAGGGCCGGTCAGTTCAGCCTGATAAAGCGTTTTATCCGTTTCACCAGCGGTACCCACAACCCAGACACCGGCTTCCTGTAACTGGCGTAACGTTCTGGCGAGGTTGGTTACTGTAATAAAAGGTACGGCTTCGGCAGCACCGCAAGCCACTTTACGCACCACAGAAGTCAGTTTAACTGAACGGTCTTTGGGAGCCACAACCGCATGCACACCTGCCGCATCCGCACTACGCAAAATAGCTCCCAGATTATGCGGATCAGTTACCCCATCCAGAATCAGGATCAGCGGCTTTTTCTGTCCGGCAATAATTGCAGCCAAATCATTTTCGGTGCCTGCGCTTGCCAGGCGGGCTTTAGCAACAATGCCCTGATGCTGCCCGCTTGTCATATCATCCAGAGTCCGGCGATTACAGAACTGCACAGAAATACCCAGTTGACGGGCTTGCTGTACCAAAGGCTGCATTCGTTTGTCATCACGGTCTTTCATGACAAACAGTTCCAGCACATCCTGCGGTGCTCTCTGTAATAACGCTGTTACTGCATGAATTCCGAAAACCACATCTGCACTCATTTGCTGCCTCTCTGCCGCTTAGCGAAAAATGGGCGCTAGTGTAGCTTATTTCGCTTTACGACGTGATTTTTTTGCCGGACTTTTTGCTGCCTTGGGCCCTTTATCATTTTTGCGGCCTTTTTCAGGTTTGGCAGTAGCCTTCGTCACTGCAACTTTCTTACTGGTTTTAATAGCACGTTTTGAAACGACTGACTTAATTTCCCCTGCAATCGTCAAATCAATTTTGCGGGCTTCCAGGTTTACAGCAGCAACTTTAACTTTCAGTAAGTCACCCATCCTGTATGTCTGACGGCTGTGTTCCCCTATCAGCAAATGACGTTCACTGTCAAAATGGTAATAATCATTTTTGAGTGATGTAACATGCACCAGGCCTTCAATATACAGTTCTGTCAGGCGGACAAATAAACCAAAGTTGGTGACAGTAGAGATCACGCCATCAAACTCTGAGCCGAGATGATCCTGCATATATTCACATTTCAG
>CAZXTH010000273.1:0-5000 GCA_964643585.1 uncultured Pseudoalteromonadaceae bacterium | reverse complement strand
CAGCAGGGTATGCAAAGGATACCAGCCACTACAGAAGCGCTGATAGCATTCCGTTAAAAACCGTCCGGCTGCATACAGCGAATACAGAAAAAACAAGATAATGGATAATAATACCGGTGCCATAAACCAGTACGACAACTCATACAGTATGGTTTCTATGCCTATCATGCGGCGCTCCTGCGTGATGCGTTTAAATGCTGGCGGGCTACCCCGGCCAATAGAGGGATTAATAACAGTAGTGGCAGATACCACAGTCGTTGTTGTTCAGCTGCGTTATTGCTGACCTGTTGTAATTGCTGGCCGCTGACTTGCTGGCCTTCGCTGCCAGCCTGTGCGGTAGCAATACTCAACCCGAAACCGGCGGCCTGTTGTTTTACAAACTCTGCAATGGCGTCATTACCGGCCTGAATATCAAATTTCGCGGTTAATTCCAGGTAGGCCTGCAACAGCTCGGTTAATGTCTGTTCCGAAGCGTCCCAGTATTCTTTGCGAATAGCTTCCAGCATCCGTTCCATCATTCGTGCCTGGGCTTCCGGAGCATGCTCGGCAAACCATTCATTGATATCCAGTTGCAGGCTGTCGTTTACATAAACATCGTGCAGGCTTTGCCATTGGTCATCCCGCACCATATCCGGCGACACCACCTGCCAGCCCCATAAATTCGCGGTAATGTCCTGCAAGTTCAGCGCACCGGCATAGCCTTCTTCCTGCATCGCCTTAATCCAGCCGGGATGGAATACCCGCGTGCTGAGTTCAGCTGCCAGAAAACGCGAGGCCGATTCGATCCGGGCCTGCCCGGCCTGCCGTTGGTTAGAGATATACAGTGCCGGGCTGTTACCGGTTAAATGCCGTACTGCCAGATCAATACCGCCCAGATACTGGAACGGATCGTCGGTAGTCAACATACCGTACAGGTTTGAGGTTCTGGCTAGTAATGCGGCATCAACGCCTTTCAGGTTTTCAGCATACAGGGTGCTGGTATCGGCATCCTGACCCCAGCGCTCTGGATCTGGACCAAAAGCATAGCTCATCCGTGACAGGTATAACTGTGCCAGTTTGCTATCATCCTGCCAACTGTCACTGGCCTGAATGGCATTGTCCAGTCCGGTGCCGTACACACCGGTCGGGCTACCAAATACCCGGGTGCTGGCAAAGTAACGGGCATCTTTTTCATTCATGCCTTGTTGCAGCAAATCGGCCAGTAACCGTTCGGTATTGCGGTATACCGGGTTATCGGCTTCTGCCAACTGAGAGATTTCCTCAGCCGCTTTGGCGAAATGCGCCATCATATTAGGGAATTGATCGCGGTATAAACCGGTTGATGACAGCACCACATCTACCCGTGGCCGTCCCAGTTGTTCTGTTGACAGCACGGTATAACCCGTCACTCGTCCCGCATTGTCCCAGACCGGTTCAACACCGATAGCATACAGCGCTTCACTTTCCAGCACGCCACCATGGCGCATGGCTTCTACTGCCCATAGTGAAAATGCTAGTTTCTGTGGCCAGGTGCCATGTTGGGCTTTATGGCTTTGCAGCAGTTCTGTCATGGCAGCTTTACCGGCTTGCCAGGCTTCTTTGGTTGGAATACGCGCCGGATCAAAACCATACAGGTTTTTGCCGGTTGGCAGGCTTTCAATTACCCGTAATGGATCACCGCCAACGCTTGGTGTCACAAAATGGCCGCTGAGTGCTTGCTGTAAACCGGTAAATTCGGTTTGCGCGTTCAGTAATGTGGTGTAATGGCGGGCTTTTTGCTGCCAGTCGGGTAACGTTGGTGGCAGCGGCTGGTCATTATAACCCAAAGCACTTTCCAGCCAGCGGTAGGGCAGGGTTTGTGGCAGTTGCTGGTAGTCGGTAGCGAAGACTTCTTCTGGCTCAGCGATACCCAGCGCCTGAATAAAGTCATTCCCCAGCATTTGCATAATGGTGGTCAACAGTTGCTGCTGCGGGCCGGTGGTCGCAAAGCTGTGCAGGCCGAGTGGTTGCGCCTGTGCTGCCAGACTATGCAGGTAATCGTGCAGTTCACTGATAAAACGTTCAGGCTCAGCGCTGATTTGCTCTGGCTGCCAGTCAAGATCTTTCATAATCGGATCATTCACCGCGGTATCCTGCAACCGTTGCAGCGTCAGCTGTTTCACTTCGCCATCGTCCAGTTGCTGATACTGGTGAATTAACTGGTGTAGTTCCAACAGACTGCCATGTAAACCTGAAGGCTGAAATAACGGTGTTTGATGGCTAATCATGGTGGCACGACCACGGCGTTTAGCCTGGGTTGCCTCACCGGTATTATCAACAATATAGGGATACACCACCGGAATATCGCCCAATGCCAGCAGTGGGTCATCATAGCTGCTGAGGCCGCGTTCTTTACCGGGCATCCATTCCTGCGTGCCGTGGGTACCGAAATGAATCAGTGCCTGCGCACCGGATTGCTGGCGCAGCCACAGATAGGTTGCCAGATAATAATGATTAACCGGCAGGCGTAAATCATGGTACAGGCTGCGTTCCTGATCCGCTTCCGGCATGCCGCGTGGAGGTTGCGGCAGCATAATAATATGGCCGTTTTGCCAGCGCGGGATTAGGAACACCTGCTGATCGGCAGGGCCAGACAGGTAAGGCGATTGTTCCGGTGTACCCCAGCGGGCTTCAATTCGTTGCCGTACATCCTGTGGTAAGGCGTTGTACCATCGCTGATACTGGCTGAACGGCAGGCTGGCGGCCAGATCCTGTTGTGCCAGTTGCGGCAGTAATGCCGGTTGATGCAAGCCCTGAATTAATCGTCCCAATGTATCAATGGCTTGCTGTTCAGAAAACGGCGTAATGTTATAGCCCTGCTGTTGCCATTGCTGGCTTAACCCGGCCAGACTGCGCGGCACATTCATAAACGACGCCGACATATTTTTTTCGCCTGGCGGGTAGTTATAAAACATTACTGCTACCTGGCGCTTAGCATCAGCTGTTTGTTGTAAGGCAATTAATCCCGCCAGCTTATTACTGACCGCTGCTACTTGCTCACTGATGGGAGTTAATGCGCCCTGATATTCTGTCCACAATACTAACGGGTCGGTTAAACCGTTCTGTTCCGGCAGAGCCAGATACAACGGAGTGCTGGCCAGCGATAAACCGGAAGGATGTTTACGCCATTCCTGTTCGTCGCCGGTCCACCAGCCAATGCCCTGTAATACTGGAATACCCAGTTGTTGCAGGTGCGGCAGCAAGCCATTGTGGTATACCGGTTGTAAATGCAGCAATGCTTGCGCCCGGTGTTGTAGCAGTTGAGTCAGGTTGGCATCGGGCCCCAGCGTATAAAACACCGGTAACGCCACCAGGTTGCGCTGTTCCAGCGCCCGGGTGATGGCGTCAATATGTGCCATTGCGCCGGATTCCAGATAACGGGCATGAAAGCCAACAGCAACAACATTATTACTGACTGCTTTATGGTTTTTACGCTGTAAAAACTGCAGCACCTGATCCGGGTCGGCGCTAAAGCGTGCCGGAAAATCCGGATGATAGGCGCCCATCGCCGGAATAACGACCGGTGCCGGAATTGCTGCCAGCTCAGCCGGGTTATCCTGCGCTGCCAGATAACGGAAAAAATGGCGGAAATTATGTTCGCCGCCGTGGCGGTAATATTGCCACAGCATTTCAGCATGTTCAGGGGTAAGCCCCTGTGCTTGTTTTTCGGTACGGCCAACCCACAATTGTTGTTGTGGCAGGCGTGCCGCCAGCGGTTTAAGCCGTTGCTGGATAGCTGAGAAATCGGACGCGCGCGGAATATCGACCACCAGCAGCGAAGTTGACTGTAACTGTTGCAGCAATTGCTGATCGGTTAAATCATCGCTCAGCAGAATATTTACTTCAAAGCCTGCAGCAGTGGCGGATTCGGTAAGCAGATTAAGCTTGGCATCCAGTACAAAGCGGTTGGTTAAAATGCTGATATCAGCGGCCACTGGGCCGCTGATCAATAACAGAATCAGCCATAACCGTTTGAGGAATGGCATGATTACTCCTTAAATTTATATAACCAGTTCAGGTGATAGCTGCGGCCGGTTTCGACATAACCAAAACCGCTGTCTTTTTCCAGCAGGTCAATATTATTCAGGTTGCTGACACCAAAAGTGAATTGATGTTGCGCATTAAAGCGGTAACGCAGGTTAGTGTTCACTACGCTGTAAGAGGGCAGTTCCACTTCACTGTTACTGCTGATTAGCCATTGTTTACCGGTATAGTCGATATCGGCAGACAGATACAGCACATCACTGAGCAGGGTATATTCCAGCCGGGCAGTGGCGCGGTGTTCCGGCCGGGCCGGTAAATGCAGGCCACTGCTGTCGTCTTTGGAATCGGTATAGGTGTAGCTGGATGCCAGACGCCAGTCTGTGTTGATATGCCAGTCCAGTTCGGCTTCAACGCCTTTTACTGACGCTTCAGACATATTGACGTACTGGAACACTTTACCGAGCCTGCTGCTGCAATTGTCGATACAGAAGGTGGTGATCAGATCGGTCACTTTATTATGGAACAGCGTAATGCCGGCGGTCAGTTGCGGCAGTTGTTCATAACGCAACCCTAGTTCCCAGTTATCGCTGCTTTCTGGTTTTACTTCACTGTTACCGATAAAACTGTGCGGGCCGTCAAAGCGGTAATCCGGTGAAATCTGTTTTAAGGTAGGGGCGCGGAAACCATGACCATAACCGCCTTTCAGCGCCAGGCCGGGCGACAGTTCCCATACCAGATAAGCACGCGGGCTGATTTCACTGCCAAAGTATTCGTGATGATCCCAGCGGCTGCCAAGGGTCAGGGTCAGTTGGTTAGCAAGCCGCCATTCATCCTGCAATAACGCTGATTTGTGGGTGGCGCTGCCTTCACCGTTAATAAATTCGGGGTGTTCCAGTTTTTCATTACGCCATTCCGCGCCGACAGTCAGCCGGTGATCAGTGCCGATATCACGGTGGAAGCGGCTTTCAAACACATCGTCAGTAAAAAACTGTGGTACA
>CAZXTH010000272.1:3383-5001 GCA_964643585.1 uncultured Pseudoalteromonadaceae bacterium | reverse complement strand
GAGCCCGGAAAGTGCTGAGCAGCCTGAAATCGTCTTCCGGCAACCAGTAAGGAATAATCGGTGATACCAAATCATATTTGCCGATCGGCTGCCCTTTGGTATAGCCACCTTTTTTGCTCGGGCGGGTGCGTCTGGGGTAAAGCTGCAGGCCACTCTGGCCGTAACTTAGCAGATACAGAATCGTATCCTGCTGTTCCTGCTGAGCATTGCCGATGCTTTGTTCTACTTCAGAAAACCATTGTTGTAACTGGTGCTGAGGCTGCTGTTGCATACTCAGTTTCTGGTGGTGATATTCCTGCTGCAGTTTCAGCAGAATAGCCAGTACATGCTTACAGTCGCTGCCCTGCGGGCAGGTGCAGGAGTTAATCAGTTGCCAGCTTTGCTGTTCATAGCGCAGAGAAATAAACTGATGATACGGAGAAAAGGCCTCTCCCCATACCTGAGCAGTAATTTCGGACAGATCCTGATTATATTCCAGTTTTGCAATGCGTCCTGCCTGGAGATAAGCCCGTCCACGATGGAAAGTTGTGGTATCAAACCACTGCTGCAACTGAGCTGTGCTCAGCACATATGAAATATCAGAATTCATACTGCTATCTTATCAGAGCCTGCAGTTTCCTGCGTATGATTTTAATTAATCATCGTTATTGTCCGGGTTAGAGCGTGTTGATGATCACTGCTTGCCAATATGAATTATTTTTGTAAATATTGTTATTATTTTGTATTGGTGATTTATGTCGTTAGCCGTAATATACAGCCGTGCCCGTTATGGGCTGGATGCACCACTGGTGACAATTGAAGTGCATATCAGTAACGGGTTGCCCGCATTTCAACTGGTTGGTTTACCTGAAGCATCGGTTAAAGAGGCTCGGGATCGGGTTCGCAGTGCCATGGTAAATAGCGGTTTTGCCTTTCCTGATCGTAAAATTACCGTGAATCTGGCCCCGGCAGATTTACCAAAAGAAGGTGGTCGTTTCGATCTGCCGATAGCATTAGGTATTATTGTTGCCAGCGGCCAATTACCGGAAAAATGTGCTGATAATTATGAGTTCTGCGGTGAACTGGCACTATCAGGTGAAATACGGCCTATTGTCGGTGATATTCCTGTAGCAATTGCCTGCCGTGACGCCGGACGCGCTGTTGTACTGCCGATGAGCAATGCCCAGCAAGCTCAGCAAGTGCCTGATGCAACTGTCCACGGCTCTGATCACTTGTTGCAGGTTCATAGTTTTCTGCTGGGGCAGCAGGCGTTACCGAAAGTTCCGCCCTTGCCGGAACGGGCTATCGTTCTGACAGATGATCTGGCCAACGTAAAAGGGCAGTCGCAGGCCAAAAGAGTGCTGGAAATTGCAGCTGCGGGTGAACACAATATGCTGATGCTGGGTCCGGCTGGCACCGGTAAATCTATGCTGGCGCGCTGTTTATCCGGCATTTTACCTCCACTGACGGATCAGGAAGCTTTGTCTGTCGCGGCGATTTATTCTATCGCCGGTTTACAGCGGGATGTTGCCAACTGGCAATCCCGGCCAGCGCGAAGCCCGCACCATACCTCTTCTGCCATTGCTTTGGTGGGAGGAGGTTCTGTGCCTAGGCCCGGAGAAATTTCTCTGGCCCATAA
>CAZXTH010000272.1:0-3373 GCA_964643585.1 uncultured Pseudoalteromonadaceae bacterium | reverse complement strand
CTTTTTCTGGACGAGTTGCCGGAGTTTCCCCGCAAAGTGCTGGATGTATTGCGGGAGCCGATGGAAATGGGGGTTGTGCATATTTCCCGTGCTGCCCGGCAGGCAGAGTTTCCCGCGCAGTTTCAGCTGATTGCTGCACTGAACCCCAGCCCTACCGGGCATCATCAGGATGGTCGCTCTACCCCGGAGCAGGTAATGCGTTACCTGAACCGGTTATCCGGGCCTTTTATTGACAGAATTGAATTACAGATTGAAGTGCCGCTGTTACCCAAAGGTATTCTCAGTCAGAGCCGGCCAGAAGAAAGCAGCGCAGCAGTGCGGCAACGGGTGATTGCAGCCAGAGAGATTCAGCTACAACGGCAAGGCAAAGCCAATGCCCGCCTTAACAGCTCTGAGGTCGCAGAATTTTGTCCGCTCAGCCAGAGTGAAGCCCGCTTTCTGGAAGATACGATTCACCGTTTTGAGCTTTCAGCCCGTACTTACCACAAGATTATTAAAGTGGCCCGCACCATTGCGGATTTGCAGCAACACACCCAGATAAATAAAGCACATTTAATGGAAGCGTTGAGCTACCGGGCGCTGGAACGGCTGTTGAGTTATTTAAAGCAATAGTTTTCAGAGCATTATACAGGTAAGCGTTTTACCGTTGCTTCTGCTCCCCATAACTGCGGCAAAAGAGCAGTAAGTTTATCTGGTGATGAGCTGCTCCAGAAAAGGGTATTTGCCGGACCGGATGCGGTAATGTTTTTTTCTGCCAGTAAATGTTCCAGTTGCCGGGCGACAGCCGCTCCTGTGTCTATCAGCGTAATTTCTGCTGGTATCTGTTGCTGTAGCAATGGCTTAATAAAGGGGTAATGTGTGCAGCCCAGAATAATTGTATCGCATCCTTGAGCCAGTAAAGGCCTGACAAAACTCTGTAATAACTGCGCCGTTTGCGGGTGATGTAGTAAGCCTGTTTCAATTTGCTCTACCAGTCCGGGGCAGGGCTGTGTAATAACGGTGATCTCTGTAGCAAATTTATCCAGTAATGCTGCAAAGCGGGCACTTTTTAATGTGCCAGAGGTTGCCAGTACTCCAACTTTGCCATTACGGGTTGCTTTCGCTGCAGGTTTTACGGCGGGCTCCATCGCGACAATAGGGATATGCGGATAGCGTTGTCTCAGCTCTGCTGCGGCAGCCGCAGTTGCGGTATTACAGGCAATAACCAGAGCTTTGGCGCCTTGTTGCAATAGAAAACCGGTAATAGCATGGCATCTTTTCAGGATATATTCCGGGCTTTTTTCGCCATACGGAATATGGGCGCTGTCAGCAATATAATATAAAGATTCATCAGGTAAACGCTGCCTGATCTCCCGCAGTACTGATAATCCGCCAATGCCGGAATCGAACACCCCTACAGGATTACTATTGCTGACCACGGTTTTGCCTTGGTTAGGTGTATGAACATAAAGCTGGCTGCTGATAGCAAACCAGCTGTTTTTTAATGCTGCAGAACCAGACTGTAGCTGATTATCGGAAACCGGTTGTTATACCAGTTTCCAGTTCAGTGTCTGGCCAGCATAAAAAGGCACTATCGGATTGCCGTTTGGCAGCGTAATTTCTGCCGGAACCTGCCATTGCTGTTTTACCAGCGTAATGGTGCTGGTGTTACGCGGCAGGCCGTAAAAGTCTGCGCCGTAGTGGCTGGCAAACGCTTCCAGTTTCTCGAGTACACCCAGCTCATCAAACACCTGTGCGTACAATTCGATAGCGCTGTGTGCACTGTAACAGCCAGCACAGCCACAGGCTGATTCTTTACGGTGTTTTTCATGTGGTGCAGAATCAGTACCCAGAAAGAATTTTGCAGAACCTGAGGCAACCGCTGCCCGCAAGGCTTCCTGATGCGTACGGCGTTTCAGTACCGGTAGGCAGTAGTTATGTGGCCTTACGCCACCTACCAGCAGGTCGTTACGGTTCAGTAACAGGTGCTGTGGAGTAATGGTTGCAGCCACATTCACTGATGCCTCTGCAACAAAGCTGGCTGCATCTGCAGTAGTGATGTGCTCAAATACGACTTTCAGTTGTGGCAGTTTACGCACAATGTGCTGCAGATAACGATCGATAAAGACTTTTTCGCGATCAAAAATATCAATATCGTGATCGGTAACCTCTCCATGGATCAGTAGCAGCATGCCCTGCTCTGCCATGACTTCAAACACCGGGTATAAACTGTCCAGTGCACCTACACCATGGCTCGAATTTGTTGTTGCGCCAGCAGGATAAAGCTTAGCTGCCACCACTCCGGCGGCTTTGGCATCTTTAATATCCTGAGCAGTAGTTTTATCGGTCAGGTATAAGGTAACCAGTGGCTGAAACTGACTGCCAGCGGGGCGTGCCGCCAGTATCCGCTCACGATATGCTGTTGCCATGGCCGCATTGGTTACCGGAGGAACCAGATTTGGCATCACAATCGCTCTGGCAAATTGTCGTGCAGTAGCGGGTACCGTTTCCTGCAGCATATCACCATCACGAAAGTGCAGATGCCAGTCATCCGGGGTCTGAAGCGTAAGAGATGTCATGAGAAATTCCTGCTGAACAAAGCTGGTGCCTATAATAGCAAGTTCCGTCTATCAGGCGAAAGGCTTCTGTAGGTGCGGTACTTTTGCTAAACTTAAACCTTCTTTTCTAACGGAGTATGCAGCATGTCAGATCTGGATTTTGACCTCGACCATTTAGACTTTGATGCCGCCGAAGATTCTGTAGCAAAACAGCAAGAAGCAGAGATTGCCCGTGCTGCTGAGCCACAGTTTGGCGATGAAGACGACGAGTGCAGTGGCGGTGCGTGTAAGATTTAACGCAAACACTTCGCCCACAGCTGGCAGCCGGCAATACAAATAACGCCTGCCAGCATCAGCAATGCAAATGGCAGCGGTGTGCCATCGTGCATAAATGCCAGTAATGGCCCCGCTAGTGCGCCAAAACCAAAACGTAATGTTCCGGTAACGGCTGTTGCTGTGCCGGTATGCTCCGGAAATTTCATCAGTGTAATAGCATCTGAATTGGTTGCGCTCAGACTCAGGCTGGCCAGCAGTGGTGCAATGGCTACTACAGTGAACCACAATCCCAGTTGCAGGTAATTGAACAGCACAAGCAAGACCGCAAAAATACTGGCACTGAGCATAGTAAATTTCAGCATCCGGTGTGGTTTTAAGCGGGTAACCAATCTGCTGTTAATAAAGTTTGCCAGCATAAGGATCACGACATTTGCACCGAATAACAGCGCGAATGTTTGCTCGCTGACCCCGAAATAATCGATATAAACAAATGATACAGCGGTTAAAAAACAGAAAAACGAAAATGAGGCGCTTACGGTAGTCGCAATATAGGGCCAGGC
>CAZXTH010000271.1:0-5030 GCA_964643585.1 uncultured Pseudoalteromonadaceae bacterium | reverse complement strand
CGCCAAAGCCACTCATTTCACGGTAACTGGCTGGAATACCCAAATCTGAGTACAAATGGGTCAGCATATTGGTTGCAGTACCCTGATCATTAGAGAAAAAATCAAAAAAGCGGTTAGGATCCTGCATATTGTCAACCGGAGAAGGTTTCAGTGAATGAACCATGTCCGGAAACTTGATGGCATCGCGGATAAAAAATATCGGCAGGTTATTTCCAACCAGATCCCAATTCCCCTGATCAGTATAAAATTTAACAGCAAAACCCCGCGGGTCACGCAATGTTTCAGGGCTGTGGTTACCGTGAATAACAGTAGAAAAACGTACAAAAACCGGTGTAACCTTGCCTGATGTAGTAAATAACGACGCTGAAGTCATGTCTGATAAATCAGCCGAAGCCACAAACTCGCCATAAGCACCGGTTCCCCTGGCATGAACCACCCGCTCAGGAATCCGCTCACGGGCAAAACGCTGTAATTTCTGTATCAGGTGTACATCTTGCAATAAAACACTGCCATTTGGTCCGGCAGTAATAGAGTTCTGATTATCACCAACAGGTGCGCCATTATCTCTGGTCAGGGTGACCTCCGCCCGTACACCCAGTGATAAACTGATAGCCAGTACTATTATTGATGGTTTAAACATAGCTATTTTCCTTTTATAAGAATTGTCTATCCCCTTTCTGCTCTGTGAGCATAGCGTTGGTTTCTAATTTTCAATAAATGATTAAAAGCGATAGTCTCAATCAATTTTTATGATTCAATCAGGAAATTAGCTTTTCAGTAGCAGCTAAGGCTAAGATAAGTAACCAGTTACCCCATAACAGAAAGATCAAGATGCTGACCAAAGTTCGCCTGCTGGCACTGCTGGCAATTACGTTGATAATCGTATTTATCAGTGAAGTGCTGCTGCCAGCACTGATGCAGCAGCTGACCGGGCAGGAAAGTGCCAGAATCGCAGGCATCACACCCGAAATAACCAGTCATTCGGAAAACCCGCAGCTTGATATCAACCGGATGATGGCAGACTTACACTGGCTGGCGCATGCCGACAGGGAAGGCCGCCGTCCCGGAACCGCCGGAGGCCTGGCAGCCAGAGTATGGCTTCAAGAACAATTCACAGAGCTTGGGTTGCAGCCCGCTGGCACAGATGGCTACCTGCAACCGTTCAGTGTGGAAGCACATCGAGATTATCGACGCTGGCTGCGCGGCAGAAATGCCAGTATCCCGGCTATAGACGATGCAGCCAATATACTCGGCCTGTTACCCGGTACCAGCAGTGCCGCTAAACCGATTGTGATTACAGCACACTACGACCATCTTGGTATGCATGAAGGACAAATTTACTATGGTGCTGATGACAATGCATCCGGCGTAGCCGCTATGCTGGAACTGGCACGTTACTTCAGCCAGCACCCGCTGCATCACCCAATTTTGTTTATTGCACTGGACAGTGAAGAACGTGGATTGCAGGGCGCTGTCGCGCTGTTTAAGCATAAGTTACTGGATGGCCGCCAGCTGGCTTTTAATATCAATATGGATATGCTGAGCCGCGATACCGGCCAGCAATTATTTGCAGTAGGCACATATCAGCATCCATGGCTGTTGCCATTAATTGCACAGGTGCAACAACATAGCGGAGTAAGGCTAATTGCGGCCCATGACCGCCCCTGGTATAAAGCCGGCTACACTCAGAACTGGACGCTCAGCTCAGATCATGGCATCTTCCATCAGCAGCGAGTGCCATTTATTTACTTTGGCGTTGCCGATCATCCTGATTACCACACCCCCGATGATACTGCCGATAAAGTTGATATCAGCTTCTATCATCAGGCCAGTGAAAGTATTCTGCAGTTTATCCTGCTACTTGATCGTCATCTGACCAACAACAGATAAACCCAACATGAGGTCCGCCAGGGGCGGCTTACCTTTGCGGACCTTGTTATTGCTGATCAGAAGAAGGTAAATCAGCTTTATCGAAATCCTGAGTCTGCCGGGCCAGTAATACCGCCAGCTGTTGTTCCAGTTGCTCAACTTTCTCACGTGTACGCAGCAACACCTGCCGCTGCACATCAAACTCTTCACGACTGACAAAATCCAGGCTCGCCAGTTTTTGCTGCAGAATCTGCTTCGTTTTGGTTTCAAAATCATCAGCAAACTGTTTCAGCTGAGGCGGAATAACACTACCAATCTGCCGGGTAATGTCCTCGATTTTTTTCGGATCTAGCATACTGTGCTCCGTACCTTTTCAGATAAATACGCCATTGCAGCTAACACTGCAACAACAGGTAATATTCCTTATTCTACGGCCAAAACCGCAGAAGGCGAATGATATTTTCCGGGCATCGGTTACAATGCCCGTTCAGAGATCAGGACACAAGCATGAAGTTAAACAAGCAACAACAGGATGCAGTGAAGTATATCTCCGGCCCCTGCCTGGTTCTGGCTGGTGCCGGCAGCGGTAAAACACGGGTTATTATCAACAAAATTGCCTATCTTATCGAAGAATGCGAACTGCCAGCCCGGCATATTGCAGCTGTTACGTTTACCAATAAAGCTGCCCGGGAAATGCGGGAAAGGGTAAGTGCGCAGCTGCCAAAATCAGCTACCCGGGGCCTGACTATTTCCACCTTCCATACTCTCGGGCTGGATATCCTGAAAAAAGAACATAAGCAGTTAGGATACAAAAGCCATTTCAGCCTGTTTGATGATCAAGACACCATGGCTTTACTGAAAGAGCTGACTGAAAACGAATTTCAGGGCGATAAAGATCTGCTGAAGGCATTGCAAAGTAAAATATCCGGTTGGAAAAACGATCTGACCTTACCAGCACTGGCACTGAAGCAGGCACAGGATGCGCAGAGCATCAGCTTCGCCAATTATTACCAGCAGTATGCTAACCAGTTGAAAGCCTGTAATGCTCTGGATTTTGACGATTTAATTCTGCTGCCAACGTTACTTTTTCAACATAATCAGGCCGTGCGTGAAAAGTGGCAGCAAAAAATCCGCTATCTGCTGGTAGATGAGTATCAGGATACCAATACCAGCCAGTACGAGCTGGTTAAACTGCTGGTAGGTGAACGACAACGTTTTACTGTAGTGGGCGATGATGATCAGTCTATTTACTCATGGCGTGGAGCACGACCGCAAAATCTGGTGCTGTTGAAACAAGATTTCCCGCAACTGAACGTGATAAAACTGGAACAAAATTACCGCTCAGCAGAACGCATTCTTAAAGCTGCCAATATCCTGATCGCCAATAATCCGCATGAATTTGATAAACAGCTGTTCAGTGAAAATGGCTATGGTGTGCCACTGAAAGTTTTACCCTGTAAACACGAAGAAGATGAAGCTGAAAAAGTGGTGGCAGAAATTATTTCCCATCGTTTTATCAATCGCACGCACTACCGGGATTATGCTTTGCTATACCGGGGAAACCACCAGGCGCGGGTATTTGAAAAAGCACTGATGGCCAATCGCATTCCTTACCGCATTTCCGGCGGTACATCGTTTTTCTCCCGCATGGAAATTAAAGACATTATGGCTTACTTGCGGCTGCTGGTGAATCAGGATGACGATAATGCCCTGCTGCGGATTATTAACGTACCACGCAGAGAGATTGGCGCAGCTACACTGGAAAAAATAGGCACTCTGGCTAACGAAAAACATATCAGCTTGTTTGCCTCCTGTTTTGAGCCTGAGCTGGCAGCACGCCTTCCGGCAAGGAGCCTGCAGGCAGTTACCGGCTTTGCCCGCTGGATCACCGATCTGTCCGAGCAAGCTTTACGCGCCGAGCCGGCAGATGCTATCCGGGATCTGATCCGCCAGAGTCACTATGAAGCCTGGCTGTTTGAAACCAGCCCCAGCCCTAAGGCTGCAGAAATGGCACTGAAAAATGTCAATGAGCTGTACCGCTGGATCACAGAAATGCTGCAGGGGAAAGATGATGAAGAACCTATGACACTGCAGGAAGTGGTTACCCGTCTGGCACTGCGCGATATGCTGGAACGGCAGGAACAGGAAGACAATGCAGACCAGGTGCAATTACTAACACTGCATGCTTCAAAAGGTCTGGAATTCCCTTATGTGTTTATGGTCGGCATGGAAGAAGGTATCCTGCCACACCAGAGCAGTATTGATGAAGATAATGTAGAAGAAGAACGGCGGTTAGCCTATGTTGGTATCACCCGGGCCCAACGCGAACTCATCTTTACCTATGCCAGAGAACGCCGCCAGTATGGGGAAGTTATCAGACCGGAACCCAGCCGGTTTCTGCATGAGCTACCGCAGGATGATCTGGACTGGCAGCTGGCACCGGCAAGTAAAACCGCTGAACAGCGCCAGCAGACCGGCCAGGCTCATATTGAGCGCTTACGCCAGTTGCTGAAAGGAAACTGAGTCATCTCCGGCGAGCTGTTGAGCAGACAACAGCTCGCTGACATATTTACCCTGCATAAAACAGCAACCTTCAGCCAGCAACAGATTAAGCAGTTCTGCACTGTCAACACCATCGGCCAGCAGACGGAATTTGTAATTCAGTGCCAGATTCTGTAATAACAGCAGCACCTGACGTTTCTGCTCGTTGCGTGGCAGACTGCGGCAGAATGCCGAATCCAGTTTTACAAAATCAAACAACTGCTGCATCAAGAGGCCAAGAGGAGCACTTTCAGAAGCAAAGTTATGCAGCGCCAGCCGGAACCCTTGCTGTTTCAGCTGTTGTAACTGACGCAATGTATTATCAGAACACTGCAACATGTCCTGCTCAGAAAAGGCCAGACACAACCGCTGCGGCTCGTGAACGCTATTCAGCATACGCCGCAGATTATCCAGCAGCTCAGGTGAATTAAGATGTTGCACACTCAACCGTAATGTTAGTAAACCACTATCTGGCGGGCTTTTTTTCAGCTGTTCACAGGCTTGCCGCAGTATCAGCTGTTCAATCCGGGGCAGTACCCCAGCCTGTTGGGCACTTTCCTGAAAATTATGCTGTACGCCGTACTCTGGGTGGTTCCACTGGGTATGAAGTGCATACCCAG
>CAZXTH010000270.1:3673-5037 GCA_964643585.1 uncultured Pseudoalteromonadaceae bacterium | reverse complement strand
TTCAGGGGCCGGTGCGTAACCATGGTGGTGGTCATGCTAATCACAGTTTGTTCTGGCTGGTAATGTCGCCACAGGGTGGTGGTGAACCTACCGGTAAACTGGCTGAGGCCATTAAACGCGATTTCGGTAGCTTTGCTGAATTCAAACAGCAGTTTATTAATGCCGCGGTAAGCCGTTTCGGTAGTGGCTGGGCCTGGCTGGTAAAAGATAAGGCCGGCAAACTGCAGGTGCAAAGCAGTGCTAACCAGGACAGCCCGCTGATGGATGGTAATAAACCCGTGCTTGGCCTGGATGTCTGGGAGCACGCTTATTATCTTAAATATCAGAACAAGCGGCCTGATTATATTGCTGCGTTCTTTAATGTGATCAACTGGTCGCAGGTAGAACGCTTTTATCAGGAGTAAGCATGAAAGTGTCGCTGTTTGCACATGAACCGTGGCGGTTCGGGCGTAAGCTGATAGGGTTGCTGATAGTCATTCTGGGGGCCTGTTATGGCCTGCTACAGCTATATTGGCTGATGCAGCATCAGGAAGTTGTTCGCTACGCTTTTTATGCCGGTATGGTTGCGGCAACAGCGACAGCTGTCGGTACTTTGCCGGCGCTGTTTTCCCGCGCGTTATCGCGGCGCCTGCATGATGGGATGCTGGGGTTCGGGGCCGGTGTAATGCTGGCAGCCTGTATGTTCTCATTAATTGTTCCTGCGCTGGCAATTATGGAAGCGCAGGGCTCAGGCGCCTGGACCAGCTCAGGTTCTGTGGGTGTTGCTATTCTGATTGGTGCCGGATTGATGTTGCTGTTGGAGAGGCTGGTACCCCACGAACATTTTATTAAAGGTGTCGACAGCCATAATGCGGTGAGGCTGAAACGCAGTTGGTTGTTTGTTTTTGCAATTATTCTGCACAATATCCCGGAAGGGCTGGCAATAGGCGCTGCTTATGCCGGAGGGGATGCCGTTGGCGCCAGTGCTCTGGCTGCCGGGATCTCTATTCAGGATATACCAGAAGGTTTTGTGGTAGCGATTGCCCTGATGGGCGCCGGTTACAGCAGACGGACAGCGGTCATTACCGGTATGCTGTCTGGCCTGACAGAGCCGATTATGGCGATTATCGGCGCGGTAATACTGGGTGAAGCCAGCCTGTTGTTGCCGTGGGGATTGGCACTGGCCGCAGGAGCCATGTTGTTTGTGATCAGTCATGAAATGATTCCGGAGTCACACCGGGAGGGGCATGAACTCTCGGCAACGGTAGGCCTGATGCTGGGATTTGTGCTGATGATGCTGCTGGATACGGCTCTGGGTTAGCAGACGGACACATTTGATTACAAACTGTCTTAACTAACCACTGGCAGCCCTGCTGGTGGTTAGT
>CAZXTH010000270.1:554-3663 GCA_964643585.1 uncultured Pseudoalteromonadaceae bacterium | reverse complement strand
TATCAAAATACCTTCGGTTTTTCAGTACGGGTTCTTGGAATCCTCATCAAATTAATTCAGGTAAATCAGCATGAAAAAACTTTTCTTAAGCAGCTGTGTTGCCATTCTGGTACTTACCGGCTGTGTATCAGAACCTGCTGCTCCGGATAATACGTCTTTTTACCACACTTCAGGCGATGTCATCATCAGCCCTAATGATCAGCGGCAGTATCGCACTTTTGTATTACCTAACCAGCTGGAAGTTCTGCTGGTATCTGACCCGACGGCAGAGAAGTCTGCAGCTGCACTGAGCGTTGGTGTGGGGCTATTACAGGATCCGATGACTCAGCAGGGGATGGCGCATTATCTGGAGCATATGTTGTTTCTGGGTACTGAACGTTATCCCGATACAGCCGGTTACAGCGATTTCATGACCCGCAATGGTGGGGCCCATAATGCCTACACCTGGCTGGACATTACAAACTATATGTTTGAAGCCAACAATAATGCTTATGACGAAGCGCTGGACCGTTTTTCTGATTTTTTCAAAGCACCGAAACTTTATGCTGAATATGCAGATAAAGAAAAAAATGCCGTGCATGCCGAGTGGTCAATGCGCCGTGAAATGGACTTTTTCGGGCAGTATTCGCTGGCTCGCGGTATGCTGGGCTCTCACCCTGCCAACCGTTTCCTGATTGGTAATCTGGAGTCGCTGGGCGATAAAGAAAACAGCAAGCTACACGATGAAACCGTGAAGTTCTATCAGCAGTATTATTCTGCCAATATTATGAAAGCCGTATTGGTCAGCCGCCAGCCGCTGGACGAAATGGAACAGCTGGCCCGTAAGCATTTTTCTGCAGTAGAAAATAAGAATATTGCCAAACCAGCGGTGACCACACCGCTGGACTTCAGCCTGATTGCTGCAAAACGTATTCACTTTGTACCGAATCAGGATGTTAAGCAGCTGCGGCTGGATTTTACTATTGAAAATAATTCCGGCCAGTTTGCCCTGAAGCCAAATGAGTATGTTACTTATCTGCTGGGTTCAGAGATGCCGGGCACACCGGCACAACAACTGAAAGCACTGGGCTGGATTTCTTCTCTTAATGCTTCTGCGAATCCTGCTGCATATGGCAATTACGGTAATCTGACCATCGATGTCAGCTTGACCGATGCCGGAATGGAACAGCGGGAAAAAATTGTTGCGGTATTGATGCAATATATTGAGCTGATACGCCAGCAAGGTGTTGATAAAAAATACTTTAGTGAGATTCAGACCAGCCTGAACAACCAGTTCCGTTTCCTGGAAAAACAGGATGGTTTCAGTTATGCCTCGGGGCTGGCTGATGCCATGCAATCGGTTCCGGTACGTAATGCTGTTAATTCTGCTTATTACTATGAACGGTTTGATGCTCCGGCTATACGGCATGTCCTGAATCAGCTGACACCCAAAACATTACGGGTATGGTATATCAGTAAACAGGAGCCTCACGACAGCCAGCTTTACTACTATAACGGCCAGTATCAGATTGTTGATATTACACCACAGGAACAGGCTGGCTGGCAGCAGCCGGTTGTTACGCTTAACCTGCCACAGGTAAATACGCTTTTACCTGAACACTTTGAACTGAAACAGGCTCCGGCAACAGAAAAACCGCAACAAGTTGCTGCCAAGAATGGTATTTATGCCTGGCTGTACCCGAGCCAGGTTTTTGCAGAACAACCAAAAGGGCGGCTGGATATTTTTATTAACAGCCCCAGAGCTGTCAGTGATGTTAACGCGAAAGTCATGTTTGCAATATGGCGCGATTTATACAACTTGCAACAGAGTGTTCTGGCAACAGAAGCTGCTGTTGCTGGTATGGATCTGCGGCTGACAGATGGTAATGGCCTGTTGCTGAACATTGATGGTTTTACCGACAAACAACCACAGCTGTTAAAACAGGCTCTGACTGCATTAACGCCAGAAATAACCACTGCTGGTCTGGCTCAGGCTGTAGATCGTTATGTACGCGACCTGCAGAATCAGGGAAAGCGTTTCCCGTTCCAGCAGGCATTTGCTGCTTTTAATCAGTTATACCGTGGCGGCAACTATAATAACGAGCAATTGATTACAGCTGCGAAAGCGCTGACAGTGCAGGATTTGCAGCAGTTTACGGCAGAAGTGCTGGCTGAGAATCAGGTTCGTATTTTTGCTTTTGGTAATTACGATACGGCGGCTGTGGTTGAGCTGGTGAATGAAGTTGATGCGGCATTACCGGCTGAGCGCCGGGAAACGCCTTACCAGAAAGTTCCTGTCTGGAAACCGGCAGCAGGCGAGGTGATCAGTATTCAGCGTGACCTGGAGGTTGCCGATGTTGCCATTGTTGATGCTCAGATTCATCTGGTACCGGACGTCGAGCAATTAGCCAGAGCCCGCATTCTGCAAGCGCATTTCAGTAATCAGGTTTTTGATAAACTGAGAACCGAAGAACAACTGGCTTATGCGGTAGGTGGGGCTGCAGTGCCCTTGCAGGACTACACCGCATTCGTGTTGTATATCCAGACACCGGTAAAAGGCCCGGCTGAAATGCAACAACGTTTTGATCAGTTTAAGCAGCAGTATGCGGCGACATTGGACAAACTGACCCAAGCTGAATTTGAGCAGTTACAGCAAAGCCTGTTGCTTACTCTGAAAGAGCCACCGAAGAATCTTGCTGAAGAAGTTGCCCCTTTTATCAGTGACTGGTATCAGGAAAAGTATCAATATGACAGTAAGCAGAAACTGATTGCAGCGGTAGAGCAGGTGACACTGGAAGACGTAAAAGCGTTTTATCACCAGACGGTTATGAACCCTGAATCTGCCAGATTATCAGTGCAGCTGCGCGGAACCAGTTTTAAAGATAAACCTTTTGCTACGATGGCAGGGCAACAGGTTATTACGGATTTGGCAACGTTTCAGCGCACAATGGCAAAACAATAACTCCAGATGTTGTTTACCCTGAAAACCGGCAGTGAAGACTGCCGGTTTTTTATTATCTGCATATTTTTGTGATAATATCTCATTTTCTTACCGCTGTTATCTTGGCTGTTGTTGATAAATGTTATAACATAACTTTTATCTTGTAAGCGGCTGATGTTTCTGAGGGGT
>CAZXTH010000270.1:0-544 GCA_964643585.1 uncultured Pseudoalteromonadaceae bacterium | reverse complement strand
ACAACCTGTTGCCGGAGCGCTGGTTGAAGTTGTTGGACAAAATCAGAGCGTAGTAACTGACCAGCAAGGGCGATTTCTGATTGATAATCTGCGCCGTAAGCAGACAGAGTTACATATCGAAGCGGCACGCTTTGCCCACCGTAATTTTCACTTCACTGTTCCTGATCAGGGCATACAGAATCTGAATCTGGCGTTGTTACCCACTACGCTGGAAATTATTGATATTAAAGCCAGCCCGTTTCATGCCTCTGCAACGGAATCATCTATGCCTGTCAGTGTACTTGCTGGTGACAAGCTGAAAATGCGTCAGGCTGCAACACTGGGTGATACCCTTAAAAATGAAGTGGGTGTACACAGCAATTTCTATGGTTCTGTTGCCAGCAGCCCGATTATCCGTGGGTTAGATGGCTCGAGAGTTCTGATTACCCAGAATGGGCTGGATGCTGGTGATGCCTCCCGTGTTGGCCCAGATCACAGCGTAGCAGCCGAAACCAGTACTGCTACTCAGATTGAAGTGCTGCGCGGGCCTGCCACCTTATTTTAC
>CAZXTH010000269.1:0-5079 GCA_964643585.1 uncultured Pseudoalteromonadaceae bacterium | reverse complement strand
GTTCGACAATATAACCACCCGGTTGGGTTCTGGAGCCTGCACTGGCCGATGTTATAGCCAGGGGAATAATATGGTTACGCAGATAAGCTGATTCCCGTGTAGATAAACTGATTTCCAGCTCAGGCATAAATAATCTGAAAGCACAAATCAGCTGTAGAAACTCTTTATCGCTGACGGGTGAGGCTGGTTCGCTGCCTCCGCTGCACGGGCGGATTCTCGGTACCGACAGGCTGAAACGACAGCGCCAATAGGTTTTTTGCAGATATTGCAGATGATGAGCCAGTACCATGGCATCGGTACGCCAGTCTGCCAGCCCCAGTAATATACCTAGGCCAATCTTTTCAATGCCCGCTTGCCCGAGGCGATCCGGAGCATCTAACCGCCACAGAATATCAGATTTTCTACCTTTGATATGTTGCTGGCTATAAGTTGCCTGGTGATAGGTTTCCTGATAGAGCATGACACCATCAGCGCCGAGTGAACGTAATTCGCGATACTCAGCGGTATCCAGCGGTTGTACTTCTAGCATAACGCTACTGAAATAGTCTCGGATTGCCGGTAACGCTTGCCGGAAGTAATCAAGCCCAGCTTTATTTTCGTGCTCACCTGTCACCAATAGAACCTGATCAATGCCCATAGTGCGTATTGCCTGGCATTCACGCTCAATTTCCTGCAGTGTCAGTATTTTTCGCCGTACTTTCTGACTCATCGAAAAACCGCAATACAGACATTCATTGGCACAGAGATTAGACAGATAGAGTGGCGCAAACAGCTGTACAGTATTACCAAAACGCTGCCGGGTAAGCTGCTGTGCCTTGAATGCCAGTTGTGGCAGGAAAAATGTCGCAGCCGGAGATAACAGATGTTGAAACTCCGTCAGTGAAATAGCGCCTGTTTTTGATAAAGTTTGTTGTACCTGCGAGTGTGAGCTATTACGGCTATTAAGCTGAATATCCTGCCAGCTTAGTTGTTGCCAAAGCTGAGTAAAACTCATAGCGTCTCCAGAAAAGCTGTCAATGGGCTTGATGGGGATGCAAGCGCTGACGGAATACCCAGCCCGGCCTGGCGGGCCTGATAACCCGCATTAACTGCATTTTTAAACGCGGTGGCCATCATTACCGGGTTTGCGGCTGTCGCAATGGCGGTGTTAACCAACACCGCTGCTGCTCCTATTTCCATTGCCTGAGCTGCATCGGATGGTGTGCCGATACCGGCATCAATAATTACCGGCACTTTTGCTTGTTCAATAATAATTTGCAGCATTGCTTTGGTTTGAAGCCCCTGATTAGAACCAATAGCTGAGCCGAGAGGCATTACTGCTGCGCAGCCAGCTTCTTCCAGACGCTTACATAGCACTGGGTCTGCACTGCAATAAGGCAGCACAATAAAACCGCGGGAAGCTAACTCTTCAGCAGCCAGCAAGGTTTCGATCGGGTCTGGCATCAGATAGCGGGGATCCGGATGAATTTCCAGCTTCAGCCAGTTGGTCTGTAAGGCATCCCTTGCCAACTCTGCAGCAAAGACTGCCTCCCTGACATTTCTTGCTCCTGAAGTATTGGGTAATAACGTCACATCCTGCTGTCGTAGTGAGCAAAGCAGATCATCTTGAGGTTGTTTATCATGTTGTATACGTTTTAGTGCCAGCGTTACCATAGCGGTTTCTGAGGCGGCAATAGCTTGCTGCATAATCCGGGCGCTGGCAAATTTGCCGCTGCCCAGCAACAAGCAGCTATTAAAACGGTGATTAGCAATTGTCAGCATGTCAGCCTCCGGTCACAATGCGAAAGAGTTGGACATCATCACCAGCCTGTATACGGGTAATCAACCACTGGCTTCTGGGTATGACCTGAGCATTAATAGCGACGGCAATTCCATGGGTATCTGGCTGATGCTGCTGCAATAACTGCTGTAATGTTAGCTCGGCTTTGCAGTTTAAAGCATGCTGATTAAGGTTAATGAGCATAGGTTGTCTCCTGCCATAACTGTTGCAACTGATGAAAAGCTACAGCAGGTGAGGGTTGTGCCCAGATAGCACTGACTACTGCAATCCCGGAAACACCGGTCGCGGCGACATGGCTGAAATGTTCGGCAGAGATACCGCCGATTGCAACCGCCGGAATTGCGGAATAGCGACATAGTTGTGCGTATTGCTGCAGGCGCCGGAGACCTTGTGGCTTCGATGGCATTTGCTTGGTTGTCGTTGCGAAAATATGCCCAAGAGCAATATAAGATGGCCTGATAGCTAATGCGACGGCCAGCTCATAGTAGCCATGGGTAGAAATACCCAGCCGTAACCCCGCATCAGCAATCATTGCTAGATCTGCCTGTTGCAGATCCTCCTGCCCCAGATGTACACCATAAGCCTGATATTGAATTGCCAGTTGCCAGTAATCGTTAATAAACAATTTTGCTTGGTAGCGACGGGCGCAGGCAACCGCTTCTGCTATCAGGGGCTCCAGTTTAGCTGAAGGGCAGTTTTTTATCCTCAGCTGTATCATGTTCGCTCCCTGCTGCAATAGTTCTTGTAGCTGACTGAGGCTGGATGCCAGCGGATAAAGGCCTGGTGGATGCTCAAGAGGAGCAAACTGTTTAGTGGGTTGTAATTGTGGAAAATATTCTGCAGGCACCGGTAGCGGAATATGCATCAGGCTGCCGGAGCCTGCGCCAGTGGCATAAGACTGTTTTAGCGCTTGCTGTAAATAGGCTCGAGCCAGAATTACCGCATCAGGTATTGCATATTGTTGTGCTGTTGCCGCTGCAATAGCGGCAGATAATACACAGCCGGTACCATGTTGATGAGGCGTATTGTAGCGTTCATTCACCAGCTGAAAACGAAGGTTATGGCTTATAAAGTGATCAGAAACCTGCTGTAGTTGCAGGCTGTGACCTCCTTTTACCAGAACGGCCGCTACGCCTTGTTGCAGTAATACTTCAGCCTGGGCTTGTGGTGAGTGGTGATCTGGTACTAACAGGGCAAGTTCAGGCAGGTTGGGTGTGAGCAAATCAAGCTGTGGCAGTAGTTTCTGCCAGGCTGTTATCTGGCAGGCAGCAGAAAACTGATAGCCAGAACTGCTGCTAAAAACAGGATCTGCAATGATGGTTACCTGATGCAGCTGACGGTATATTTTAAGCCAGTCCGCAAGTAGTAAAATCAGTTCGCTGTCTGGCAGCAACCCGATTTTTATTGCTGTAGGTGGCATATCAGCTGCAAGCGTATCCAACTGGGCAAGAAACAACTGAGAATTAACTGCTTCACAGCGACTGACCGTCAGGCTGTTCTGTGCGGTAATCGCTGTTATAACTGTACACCCATGGCAGTTAAAGGTTGCGAAAGTATGCAGATCTGCCTGAATACCTGCGCCTCCGCCGCTATCTGAAGCTGCAATACTCCATACAATCGGTTTTGCATAAGCCTTCATGTTATTCCTGCTCCTGTTGACGGATTTGCTGATTTAACCGCATCGAGCAGAATTTCGGGCCACACATGGAGCAGAACTGTGCCTGATCTGCACCTTCCTGATCGAGTGTCTGATCGTGGTAAGCTTTTGCCGTATATGGGTCGAGTGCCAGATTAAACTGATCTTGCCAGCGAAATTCATAACGGGCTTTAGATAAAGCATTATCGTGACGTTGTGCTCCGGGGTGTCCTTTAGCCAGGTCAGCAGCGTGTGCCGCAATACGGTATGCTATCAACCCTTGTTTGACATCTTCTTTATCCGGCAGGCCAAGGTGCTCTTTCGGCGTGACATAACACAGCATGGCACAGCCATACCAGCCGATCATTGCTGCACCAATAGCTGAAGTTATATGATCATAGCCTGGGGCGATATCAGTGGTCAGAGGGCCGAGAGTATAGAAAGGGGCTTCATGGCAGTGTTTGAGCTGCTCGGTCATATTTTCCCGGATAAGCTGCATTGGCACATGGCCCGGGCCTTCTATCATGACCTGAACATCATAGCGCCAGGCAATTTTGGTCAGTTCACCTAAGGTGCGCAGTTCGGAAAACTGCGCTGCATCGTTAGCGTCAGCAATACTGCCGGGTCGTAAGCCGTCACCAAGAGACAAAGATATGTCATAGGCTGCGCAAAGCTGGCAGATATCTTCAAAGTGCTGATACAGGAAGTTTTCCTGATTAAACAAACTGCACCATTGCGCCATAATGGCGCCACCACGGGAAACGATGCCGGTAACCCGGTTGACTGTCAGCGGGATAAAGTCTTTCAACACGCCGGCATGGATAGTGAAATAATCTACGCCTTGTTCAGCTTGTTCAATCAGCGTGTCATAAAAAACCTGCCAGCTTAGCTGGCTGACATCGCCCCGTACTTTTTCAAGAGCCTGATAGACAGGAACGGTACCCACTGGCACTGGGCTATTGCGAATGATCCATTCCCTGGTCTGATGAATACGACGACCGGTGGATAAATCCATAATGGTGTCTGCGCCCCAGCGGGTAGCCCAGACCAGCTTTTCAACTTCTTCTTCTATGCTGGAGCTGATGGCTGAATTACCGATATTGGCATTTACTTTTACTTTAAAGTTACGGCCAATAATCATTGGTTCACTTTCAGGATGATTAATATTTGCCGGAATAATTGCCCGCCCGGCAGCAACTTCCTGACGAACAAACTCAGCTGTGATTATTGCCGGAATAGCCGCGCCAAAAGACTGTCCGGCATGTTGCATTTGTGCTGCTTGCTCGGCGGTGTAGCCCATATTTTCACGCAGGGCAATAAACTCCATTTCCGGTGTAATAATACCTGCCCGGGCATAATGCAACTGAGTGACATATTTACCTGGTTTGGCCCGGCGTGGTTGGTGTGAGAACTGAGTTTGCCACTCTTCCGTAGCAATACTTTGTTCTGTGTAGCTACTGTAGGGTTCGGTGTCTTGCCGGGCTTTAATCCAGTCTGCTCTTAAAGCAGTCAGGCCTTTTTGTACATTAATACAGGCCTGGGCATCGCCATAGGGGCCAGATGTATCGTAAAGCCGTAATGGTGGATTTGGTTGTGACTGGTTATTGATCTGGGAAGGTTGCAAGGTTATTTCCCGTGCCGGTACCCGGATATGTTCGCCGGG